>NZ_LWFE01001621.1:0-14627 GCF_001635675.1 Oleiphilus sp. HI0061
ACAGCTGCTAAGAGCTGCAATCGAGTATTACTGGGGTATAGCGTTAGTTCTATATGAACATGCTGATTCAAAGCAGCACTTTCTTCAAGCGGGAAAGCGATTCCACAAGCACTCAAATTAACCTGACAAGCAGAAGTAGACTGCTCGAGACCCTCTTCTTGGCCAGAGGCAAGACCGTGGCCAAAAGCCAAATTTATTTTCTGGTTAAAAAGATCAAGAATATTATGAATTTCAGGTTGGGAATTCTTCAGTACTGTCAGATCTGTTGCTATCTGGTGCTCTATCTGTGACAGCAGAGACTTCAGAGAAGTCGGTTGAGCTTGCACCGCCAAATCAGTTTCACCCTCCGAAAGAAAGCGATAACGAAGACCAACAAGGTCCGTCACTCTAAAATAACGTCTTCTTTCACTGTCGTGCGTCACTGAATTTACACCCATATATATTATCCCTAGATAAACCCATCACACACTCTCCTTTCTAGAAGATCTCGTCAGGGTCCAATTCGAAAAAGTTATCAATTGCTTGAGAGTTAGCATCCAGCGTCTTGCTTTCTTCACGCAGCTCTTCCTTCACCTGCTTATCAGTTTTCTCTTGAAGAATAATCTCTACCCGGCGATTTCGCTTTCTACTCTCAGGCGTATCATTCGGCACCAGCGGCCGAGTATCCGCAAAGCCTGTTATGCTAAACCTATCTTGTTTTAGGTAGCCGTCATCAAATAGCCCGTGCGCAACTTCCAAAGCCCTTGCGACCGACAAATCCCAGTTTGATGGGAACATAACAGTTTGAATCGGCACATCATCAGTATGCCCCTGCACGGCGATATCACCTTCAATTGACTCGAGGATATCAATCAGCTTATCAAGCACTGGAATAAACTCATCCTGAAGCTGAGCTGAACCAGAAGAAAAGGCTCCTTTTTCCTGAATTCGAATAATAATTTTACGACCTTGGGTTTCCAGCTCCACCATATCTTTGGCAACTTCGGTCTGGAGCTTCTCAGCAATTTCTTCTGCCTTGGTTTCAGCCTCTTCTTCCAGCTCCATCATTTTTTGAGCAACAAACTCACTGATTTGGGCCTTTTTATCCTGAGCGTTTTCAGTTGACTCATCACAAGCTTCTGCAACGGCTTTCTCTATCTGAGCCTCACACAATACTTCGAGAGTCTGGTGATCTGAGTCAGTCGTTTGCTGCATCACCACTTGCAAAGGTGTGGGGTCTGGTTTTCCCGGAGAGAACTCTTGAGCAATAATACTGGTTCCTTTCGGGATCGACGTAACATCAACCTGATTCTGAACACCAAAGGCATTACGCATTGAACCAGCTAAACGCTTAAATTTGAGTACATCTATTTCTGCGAACGATAATAGCAGAACAAAGAAGCACATAAGGAGGGACATAAGATCCGCAAAAGTCCCCATCCATGCGGGGAGCCCGGGGACGCAATCGCAATCTTTTTCTTCTTCATCACTCATTGTCGAGTTGTTACCTCAGAGATCAAACTAAAAACATACAGGCTGCTTAATAAACCAGAACTATTCTTCACCTGTTTCTCGCTTGCCTTCAGACAAGTAGGTTCTCAACATAGCTTCAATAACACGTGGGTTTTGACCAGCCTGAATCGCCAAAACGGCATCGATTGACATGGACTTGATCAACTCTTCCTCTTCCATTCTAAGAGTCAGTTTGTCAGCAAAAGGGATAGCAACCATATTTGCAAGCATCGCTCCATATAGCGTGGTCAATAGAGCTAACGCCATCGCAGGACCAATGGACTTCGGGTCATCCATGTTGGACAGCATCGCAACCAAACCGATCAAGGTACCAATCATTCCCATCGCCGGCCCCAGGTCTCCTAGAGCAGACCAAACACTTGCGCCTGCCTTATGCCGCGCAACGGCCATATTCTTATCTTTCGTCAGAACTGTTTTAACAACGTCTTCATCATGGCCGTCGATTAAGAGAGCAATACCACGCGCTAGAAAGTCATTATTTATCTCCTTCCCTTCAAGCGATAGCAAACCACCTTTTCGAGCTGCATCTGCCAGCTCTACGACCAAAGTAATCACTTCTTCAGGCGACTCCAACTTGAACATAAACGCTTTGGCTGCAGTCTTTCCTGCGCCAAGAAACTGCCCAAGGTTGTATTTCATCATCAAAACAAGAAAGGAACCAACTAGCACGATCAAAACCGAGGGTACGTCGATAAACAGAACTATTGAGCCGCCCAGGGTCATTGCAAATACAACGATACAAAAGCCACCAAGTAAGCCAATGAGGGTTGCTAAATCCACTAAACGCTCCTAGAAAAAAATTCCCATCTTACAGATATGCCACTTAATGCCTTCAACTATTGAAATTGACTATTAATTCAAGACACTTCCAAGCACGCTAAAAAGAAAATAATTACGTGATTTTGTTACAAGGAAGTTTCATCTGTATGTATAATTGTTCGATTAGGTTTACGTGATCAAACGATCTATGTCGCCTGGCAGTAGTCACACTAATACATATTAATTTACAATTAGTGTAGCCCGAAAAATTGAAAGTTCCTGTTTTTTACCTCTTTTTTAGTTGAGATTTTTATGTCCTCTTCCGATTCAATTAATGACTTTGAAACTTCACTACAAGCTCTCGAAGAAATCGTCAATAAAATGGAGCAAGGACAGCTATCTTTGGAACAATCTCTTGACGCTTTTGAACAAGGCGTCAAGCTAAGCAAAGACTGCCAAAACACCTTGAAGAGCGCTCAACAACGCGTATCTGTATTAACTCAAAGCGACAATGGCTTTGAGTTAAATGCGCTCCAAGAGCAAAGCAATACTGACGCCTAGCCCAAGACCCGATCAATACAAGACTTCTTACCGTGAACGATAATTCAAGTAGTATCCCAAGCTTTCTGAGAGAATATCAGTCTCAAATTAATACAGCACTTAAGGTGCGCCTGGATCAGTTTTGCGCGCCAAACTCTCACTTGGGCGAAGCGATCCGATATAGCACCTTAATGGGAGGCAAGCGCATTCGACCCATTTTAGCCTTAGCGACAGCCAACTGCTTTGCAGTTCAGGCAGAGCAGGCAATGGATGCAGCCTGTGCAATTGAATTTATTCACGCCTACTCTCTTATCCACGACGACCTACCCGCGATGGACGATGATGACTTGAGGAGAGGTCAGGCCACCTGCCATAAAGCGTTTGATGAAGCCACGGCTATTCTGGCAGGTGATGCCTTACAAGCAATGGCCTTTGAATTACTCAGCCAAGCCAAACACTTTGGTCTCGAAAGCCAGATCAAAATGATCCAGCTGCTGACAAAAGCAAGTGGTGCCAGAGGAATGGTGCTAGGGCAAGCAATCGATTTTAACTCTGTCGGGCAAACCTTGTCTCTGAGCCAGCTTGAAAACATGCATCGACATAAAACTGGTGCCCTGATTGAAGCCTCTGTACAAATAGGCGCGCTAAGCAGCCCGTCAGGCGTGACGAAACAAGAATATGAAGCGCTAACCAACTACGCACAGGCTATTGGCTTAGCTTTCCAGGTTCAAGACGACATTCTGGATATTATCAGTGACACCCAAACACTTGGAAAAACCCAAGGTGCTGACATCGCGCTAAACAAACCGACCTATCCTGCCCAGCTTGGTTTAGAGGGCGCTAAAGAAAAACTTATAGCGCTACACCAAGAGTCTATCAACGCGCTGAGTAATCTCGGCGACAAAAATGTTCAGCAACTTACAGCGATTAGTGACTATATTATTTCCAGAATAAAGTAAGAGGTGTAACGTCGATTAAGTCGTAAAAACTGCACTCCTCCCTTTAAGGTTTCTGTTATACTTCGACCCTTACTATCTATCTGTAATTTATAGCCAATGCATACAACTTTTCCGATCTTTCAAGAAATTCCTTTGCAACGACCCAATACGCCATTGCTGGACAAGGTGAATGAACCTTTTCAGTTGCGCTTACTATCGGAAGAACAGCTGGCCCAGCTTAGCCATGAGCTGCGAGCCTACCTGCTATACAGTGTCGGACAATCAGGTGGTCACTTTGGTGCCGGGTTAGGCGTCATCGAACTTACGGTTGCACTGCATTACGTATTTAACACCCCTGAAGATCGTGTCGTATGGGATGTTGGACACCAAGCTTACCCTCATAAAATTCTAACAGGCCGACGCGAGCAAATATTAAAAATTCGCCAACATGACGGCCCTGCGGCGTTTCCCGCAAGAGAAGAAAGTGAATACGACACCTTCGGTGTCGGGCATTCTAGCACCTCAATCAGTGCAGCTCTTGGCATGGCTCTGGCTGCAAAAATGCAGTCCAGCTCTCGCAAGTCTATCGCAGTGATTGGCGATGGCGCTCTAACAGCAGGCATGGCATTTGAAGCAATGAGTCATGCCGGAGATATCGCTCCTGACATGCTAGTTATTTTAAATGACAATGACATGGCGATTTCGGACAACGTAGGCGGTTTGAAGAACCATCTGGCGAGAATTCTGTCAGGAAAAACATACAATCAGATGCGCGATGGCGGCAAGCAAATTCTGAGCAGCACTCCCGGCCTAATGGAGTTTGCCAAGAAAACTGAAGAGCACGTCAAAGGCTTGGTTGCACCCGGTACGCTTTTTGAGGAATTAGGCTTTAACTACATTGGCCCTATCGATGGTCATGACTTGCCAACCTTAATCAAAACATTAGAAAACATGAAGGAGCTGAAAGGCCCTCAATTCCTTCATATTGTCACCAAAAAAGGGAAAGGCTTCGCACCAGCAGAAATCGACCCGATTGGCTACCACGCAATCAACAAAATAGAAGCAAAACCCAAAGTAAGCCCTGTTGAAAATAAGCCTGCCAGCCAACCCAAGTACTCAAACGTTTTTGGCCAGTGGCTTTGCGATATCGCCGCACAAGACAGTCGGGTCGTCGGTATTACGCCAGCGATGCGAGAAGGTTCCGACCTAGTTCGTTTTTCCGAACTCTACCCTGAGCGCTACCATGACGTTGCCATCGCCGAACAGCATGCCGTAACACTGGCAGCAGGCATGGCTTGTGAAGGAGTGAAGCCTGTTGTCGCAATTTACTCAACCTTCTTACAGCGCGCATATGATCAGCTCATTCATGATGTCGCCATCCAGAACCTGGATATTTTGTTTGCCATAGACCGGGCTGGCCTGGTTGGTGAAGACGGCGCAACGCATGCCGGAAGTTTCGACCTATCCTTCTTACGCTGCATTCCCAAGCTAGTTGTGATGGCGCCTTCGGACGAAAATGAACTTCGGAAAATGCTCTACACAGGCCACCAATATGAAGGCCCAGCTTGCGTGCGCTACCCACGAGGCACAGGCCCGGGTGCAGAAATTGAAAAAGAGATGCAAGCCTTGGAATTAGGCAAAGCCAAAGCAATTCGCGAAGGAAAGAAAATAGCCATTCTATCATTTGGCTCTTTGCTGGAACCGGCGAAAGCTGCTGCCGAAAAGCTCAATGCAACACTCGTGGACATGCGTTTTATCAAACCACTCGATACGCAAATGATTGATGAACTGGCGAATAAGCACGAGACCTTGGTCACCTTGGAAGAAAATGTGATCGCCGGCGGCGCAGGAAGCGGCGTGTCTGAATACTTACGCGGGCAAGGACTTGTTTCGCAGGTCATTCATCTAGGCCTTCCCGATAAGTTTGTCGCTCACGGTAAGCCTCAAGACCTGCTTAAACAGTGCGGTTTAGATGCAGAAGGAATTGAACAGAGCATCTTGGCGCTTAGCAACCGAAAAGCAATCGAAAACGCCAGTTAGTCCGCTGGCGCATCATCGTCCTGATGGTCGCGCAACCAATGGCCTAATTTGCTCGCCTTGGTCGAAAGGTAACCGTCATTATGCGGGTTACGGCCAACCTGAATTGGAATTCGCTCGACAACCGAGACTCCACCACTCTGCAAAGCTTTTACTTTTCGTGGGTTATTGGTCATCAGCTTCAGCTCCTTAACACCCAAATGTGCGAGCATGTCATAACAAATCGTGTAATCTCGGAGATCTGCCGCAAAACCTAACTTTTCATTGGCCTCAACCGTATCAGCACCTTGGTCTTGTAACTGGTAGGCACGAATCTTATTTAATAAGCCGATACCACGACCCTCTTGACGTAAGTACAGCAATACACCACGACCTTCATCAGCAATGCTTTGCATCGCCTGCTCTAACTGGTAACCACAGTCGCAACGCATACTAAACAAGGCATCGCCAGTGAGACATTCAGAATGCGTTCTCGCTAATACAGGAGCACCGTTTGAGATATCCCCTA
The DNA here is from genome assembly GCF_001635675.1 of Oleiphilus sp. HI0061. Taxonomy (NCBI): domain Bacteria; kingdom Pseudomonadati; phylum Pseudomonadota; class Gammaproteobacteria; order Oceanospirillales; family Oleiphilaceae; genus Oleiphilus; species Oleiphilus sp. HI0061. The sequence continues at coordinate 6,295 of NZ_LWFE01001621.1, forward strand.
AGGTCAATACAACATGCTCCTGACCAGACTCCACCTCTTCAAAGCCATGCATATCAAACACGGCAAAAGGCGTTGGTAAACGGCATGTTTCAATAAAGCGAACTTTCACAGACGATCCTCTTGGCACAAACTAAAAAGGCATACTAAGGGCTTACAAGCAAGCATCCAAACAAGCTATAAGACCTGCAGGGCGCGCATTGTATCACATTCTGACAAGCGAGCTTAACTCGAATGTAAATTGAAACTGTCTTTTCCGCGACAAATTAGTGAATTCAAACTTACATAACTTGAAAGCCCCGAAAGCAGCTGCTCTAATTAGCCTCCCAAAGATAATAAGAACTAAGAAAATGAACCTATACGAAGAGCGTATTCTTCCACATCTGATCAATGCTGCCTGCACCTCTCCCCCTATTCAGAAACTCCGTAAAAGAATAGTACCGAAATGCACCGGACGAGTTCTCGAAATTGGCATGGGCTCTGGCGCCAACCTTGAATTCTACAACAGTAAGAACATCGACTTTGTATGGGGCCTAGAGCCCTCTGAAGGAATGCGAAGAAAGGCCGCAGCTAAGGTGGCAAAGTCCGATATTGAAGTAAAATGGCTGGACTTACCTGGTGAAGAGATTCCGCTTGAAGACGACTGCGTTGATACCATCCTGCTAACCTTCACCTTATGCACAATCCCCGACTACCACAAAGCCCTTCAGCAAATGCATAGAGTACTCAAGCCTGAGGGTAAGCTTCTATTTAGTGAGCATGGCCTAGCGCCTGAACCAAAAGTTGAGAAATGGCAACACCGTTTAAACAAACCCTGGGGCTGTGTTGCAGGAGGTTGTAACCTGAACCGCCCGATTGATAAGCTCATTCAAGCAGGCGGGTTCGAAATTGTAATGATTGAGCGCTTCTACGCTCCTAAAGCACCAAAGTTCGCAGGCTATATTTATCTAGGTGAAGCTCGAAAACTATAAATTCGGACTTAGGAGCTTAACCACCTGTCATATTCATAAAGCGAACAATTTGAGGCTCTTCAGACAAGTTAAACTCATGACGCTCTGGCTTAAGGTCCATTGCCTCGATAATGCTTCGCTTCAGACGCTCTCTGTCTCCGGGGTGGGCACGCAAGACGGCACGCAAGTCAACCGCATGCTCATTACCCAAGCATAGCAAAAGTAAACCCTCAGCAGTCACTCGCACCCGGTTACAGTCACCACAAAAGTTATGACTATGAGGCGAGATAAATCCGATGCGAGTCTTTTCTCCGGGCAATTGATAATAACGCGACGGGCCATCGGAGCGATTGCCGGTCGACACTACCTGAAGCGGCCAAACCTCACTGATAATTTCTTTAAGCTCTTGATTCGAGCAAAAAGCTTCTTCGCGACTATGTTCCGAGATAACGCCTAAGGGCATCTCTTCGATAAAGCTAATATCAATGCCTTTGCTCACTGCAAAACGTATCAGGGGGATTACTTCGTCGGCATTCCGACCCTTCATAATCACAGCATTCAATTTGATCTTCTCAAAGCCTGCGTCAATTGCTGCATCGATTCCCTGAAGCACTTTTTCAAGATCACCAACGCGAGTTAACTCTTTAAACTTGTCAGCCTTTAGAGTGTCCAGACTTATGTTTAAACGCTTTACGCCCGAGGCGAGCAAAGACTTCGCGACTTTTGATAACTGTGAACCATTTGTCGTCATCACCAGCTCATCCAAACCAGGCAAGGCGCCTACCGACTCGCACAAGGACATTACGTTTGCTCGAACTAAAGGCTCACCACCCGTTAAACGTATCTTTCCGACACCTAGCTCGACAAAGGCCTCAGCAACTTGGTGCATTTCTTCCAAAGTCAGGACTTTTTGTCTCGGAACAAAGGTCATTTCTTCGTCCATGCAATAGACGCAGCGAAAATCACAGCGATCAGTCACAGACATACGCACGTAGCTAACGCGACGGCCAAACTTGTCAATTAACTGATTGCTATTAATACTCATCGACTCTCACTCAATAGTTCAATTTTACGATGCCAAATAGTGACCACTACGGCCACCTTTCTTTTCGAGTAATCTTACCTGATCGATCACCATACCTTTATCAACCGCCTTACACATATCATACAAAGTCAAGCAGGCGACACTCACGGCCGTTAAGGCTTCCATTTCAACACCCGTTTTGGCATCAAGCTTACACTGGGCCGTCATTCTTACCCGGGGTTCACCCTCTTCGAGACCTAGCGCTTCAATCTCTATGCTTACAGAACTGAGGTTCAAGGCATGACACAAGGGAATCAGCTCCGAACACTTCTTTGCCGCCATAATTCCGGCTATTCTGCAGGTCGCGAATACATCACCTTTCTTGTGACGACCTTCGGTAATCATCCGAAGGGTTTCTTCCTTCATTAAAACGTAACCTTCTGCGCGTGCAATACGGTGGGTAACTTCTTTTTCACCCACATCTACCATATGCGCTGCACCTTGCTCATTCAGGTGCGTTAGATTGTCGGACATACTTACCTCTTTCCCAGACTCTAATGACTCATTCTATCAGACCAAGCTGCTATCTTTTAGACCACGCACCAATACCTGCTACACCTTGCGCTCCTGCCTGAAAAGCACGAGGTAAATCAGCAGGGCTCATTCCCCCTAATGCATACACTGGCAGCGTCGCTAACTTAAGCCAGGCACTGAAGCTAGACCAGCCAATTGCGATGGCATTAGGGTGAGTAGCTGTTTCCTGCACCGGTGACAATGTTGCAAAGTCTGCCCGAATACTTTGTGCATGTGCCAGCTCATCTAAAGAGTGGCAGGACACCGCTAAATAAAAGTTTTCTTTAAAAGGTCTAACATGACAACGCTTCGCCACATAAGTCGGCAAATGAACACCTCTAACACGCGTTTTGTATTGCTCAAAACGAAGCAAGCATTCACCTAGCAGCTCCGCCGAAGCCTCCGCATCAAAAGACAACTCAAGGTGCGCACTCAGCATTAGGCTCTGCCCTAAACCGGGAATCGTCGCCAGCAAGTCATCCAGCCAAATAAAATACTCATCAATACTTAAATCTGGCTGCCTTAAGAGTATCATGCCTGGACATTTTTCGAACAAAACTTCTACTTCTTTTCTTGCCCTATCCAAATTTGGGTAGGTAGGCGTAACTATATATTGCTCTGGAAGTTGGCAGGCGGTGATGATAGGCACATTAGCATCAGGGAAGCTGTATTTTGATAAATCCCCACACTCAACCCACTTTACTTGCTGACCTTCTCGGCCAAGACCATCGCTTGGCGCTTTCGAGAATTTGGACACCAGCCAGACATCGAGCAGCACTTGCTTGTCACCATAGTCATGAGAAATCTGAATCAACGGTCGCAGTGCGCCAGCCTCTTCAGGATCGAACACCAGGCCAAGTTCTTCCTCCAGTTCTCTGGCTAAAGCAACAGGAAGCGTTTCACCACTTTCGACCTTGCCGCCTGGAAACTCCCATAAGCCGCCTTGATGAACCTCATCAGGACGCTTAGAAATCAGGATCTCTCGGGCACCGGCAGCAGATGTTCTCTCTATGACGCCAACGGCCACATGAACTATTTTTGATGACGACATAAGCCCCTTTACAAAAAAACGGCCCATAAGCTTTACAGCTATGAGCCAGATAATAATTCAAAAAAGTGTATGCTTTATCTAGAAATAAAGCTTAAGTCCGGTATTCGGCATTAATCGTCACATAGTCGTGAGACAAATCAGTTGTCCATACCGTTTCTTCAACACTGCCACGCGCTAAGTCGATACGTATGGTGATCTCTTCTTGATCCATCACTGCCTGACCGCGCTCTTCAGTATATTCGGCACACTTCTCGCCTTGATGAACAATCCTGACATCACCCAAGTATATCTCGACCAAGCTCAAATCAAACGCCTCAATCGAAGCCCGGCCCAAGGCGGCCAGAATACGACCCCAATTCGGATCGCAGGCAAATAAGGCGGTCTTAATCAAAGGAGAATGAGCAATGGTGTAAGCCACTTCAAGTGCTTCTTCAGTACTTTTAGCCTGCTCAACCTGAACCGTTACAAACTTGGTGGCACCTTCGCCATCACGCACGATCAATTGCGCCAGCTCGACCAAGACATCACTTAAGGCGTCTTTAAGGGCTGGAAAATCAGCATGAGACTTATCAATCAAAGGTGCTTTTGACTTGCCTGTCGTAAACAGAATACAAGAATCGTTTGTCGAGGTATCGCCATCGACAGTAATTCGATTAAATGAGGCCTCAGCAAGCTCCTGCAATAATTCATCTAGCAAAGCTTGAGGCACGCTCGCATCACATCCGACATAGGCCAGCATGGTTGCCATGTTTGGCTTAATCATGCCCGCGCCTTTACTGATGCCATTAATACGAACAGTCTCGCCTGCGTAGCTAATTTCAGTCGACACACCCTTGGGTCGAGTATCGGTTGTCATAATACCTTCGGCCGCATCGGCCCAAGCATCACCTTTTAACTGAACTTTAGCCTGAGGAATTGCCGCTACGATCTTCTCTATAGGCAGTTTTTCACCAATAACACCGGTTGAAAAGGGCAACACTTGTTCTCGCGCAACACCAAACTGTTCAGCTATAGCAGCACAACTTTGCAAAGCATCATCCATACCCTGCTTACCCGTGCCTGCATTGGCATTACCGGTATTCACCACTAAATAGGCATTTGAAGCCTGAGCAAAGCTACCTGTCGCCAAGTGCGCTTTACAGAGCTGAACCGGTGCAGCGCAAAAAGCATTCTTTGTAAAAACGCCTGAACAGGTGCTCCCCTGAGCCAGCTCGATCAAAACCAGGTCTTTACGACCCTCTGTTTTGATACCAGCCTCAACAACACCGATACGCGCACCGTCTATGTCAAAAAAGGCAGGTAAATCACCCTTACCAACAGCCATAATTCCTTCCAATTAAAATATTTACTAACAGTAAGGCTATGAAACCTTACCGTGGCACTGCTTATACTTCTTGCCCGAGCCACATGGGCAAGGCTCATTACGCCCTACTTTACGGCCTTCTCGCGTCACAGGGGCCTGCTTTTCTTCAGCCGCCGGAGCCGAGCCACCTTCACTACCGGCTGCATTGGCATCTGCATGTTCAGTCTTTGCCCGGCCCAATTGCTGTTCTAGCTCTTGCTGTCTGCGTCGCTCTAGCTCTTCAGCCTCGTCTTGAGTCTGAATCTTCACGTGACTGGTCACACGTACCACGTCATTTTTCAAATTGCCCAGCATCGATTCAAATAGAACAAATGCTTCTCGCTTGTATTCCTGCTTAGGGTTTTTCTGAGCGTAGCTGCGTAGATGGATACCCTGACGTAATGCATCCATTGATGCCAAGTGCTCCTTCCAAAGCGTATCAAGAATATGTAGAAACACTTGTTTCTCGAAGTTACGCATAGACTGCGCACCCGCCGTCTCTTCTTTCTCTTTGTAAACTTTAACGATCTCTTCAATAATCTTGGTTCGCAAGGTTTCTTCGTGCAAGCTATCGTCACTATCCAACCATTCTTGTACGGGGAGTTTAACCGCAAACTCTGACTCAAGATGGCTTTCAAGCCCGGCGATATCCCACTGCTCGTCTAGGCTTTGCGGTGGAATAAAGCGACTGATCGTATCATCAACAACTTCTTCGCGAATCGCTGCAACGATATCTGAAATATCATCAGACTCCATCACCGAGTTACGCTGCTCATAAATCACACTACGCTGATCGTTCGCCACATCATCGTATTCCAGTAAGGACTTACGAATATCAAAGTTACGGCCTTCTACTTTACGCTGAGCCTTTTCAATCGCATTACTCACCATCTTGTGCTCGATGGCCTCACCTTTGTCCATACCCAAGGCTTGCATGATGTTACGTACACGATCCGAGGCAAACAGACGCATCAAGTTATCTTCTAAAGACAAGAAGAAACGGGTACTACCTGGGTCACCCTGACGGCCAGATCGTCCACGAAGCTGGTTATCGATTCGACGAGACTCGTGACGTTCGGTACCCAAAATATGCAACCCGCCTGCCTCAAGTACGGCTTTATTTCGTACTTCCCAGTCAGCTTTGATTTTAGCGATCTTGTCATCACTTGGGTCTTTCAATGCTTTAATTTCAGCTTCCCAATTACCACCCAGAACAATATCCGTGCCACGACCAGCCATGTTCGTCGCAATGGTTACAACACCCGGCAAACCGGCTTGCGCAACGATCTGAGCTTCTTGAGCATGCTGCTTCGCATTCAATACACTGTGCTTAATGCCTGCTTTCTTAAGTAATGCAGACAAAAATTCAGATGATTCAATAGATGCAGTACCCACTAGTATCGGGCGCTTTTGCGCAACCACAGCTTTTACTTCATCAATGATCGCTTGGTATTTTTCTTCCTGCGTCAGATAGATCAGGTCGTTATGATCAATTCGCTGAATCTCTTTGTTTGTCGGAATAACGACAACATCCAAACCATAAATTTGCTGGAACTCGAATGCTTCGGTATCCGCCGTACCCGTCATACCAGCCAGTTTCGAATAAATTCGGAAGAAGTTCTGGAAGGTGGTTGAAGCCAAAGTCTGGCTTTCAGCCTGAATTGCAACATTCTCTTTAGCTTCTATCGCCTGGTGCAAACCTTCGCCCCAACGACGACCAGCCATGGTTCGGCCGGTATGTTCATCGATAATAACAATTTGCTTATTCTGAACGATATAATCGACATCTTTCACATATAGGTAATGCGCACGCAAAGCGGCATAGACGTGGTGCAGTATGTTCAGGTTAGTCGCAGCGTAAAGGCTATCGCCCTCTTCCAGCACGCCATGCTCAATTAAGAGTCCTTCAAGATAGGTATGACCCGCTTCAGTCAAATCGACATTTTTCGATTTTTCATCAATTGTGAAGTGACCGTCATCAATAGGCTTATCGTCTTCACCTACCTCCGCTTTCTTCAGCATCGGTACCAAAGCATTAATCTGCTTATAACGCTTGGAACTGTCCTCAACTGCGCCAGATATAACCAAAGGCGTACGCGCTTCATCAATCAGGATCGAATCAACTTCATCGACAATCGCAAAGTTCAGACCACGCTGATACTTACCTTCAAGATTGAAGGCCATATTGTCACGCAAGTAATCGAAACCAAACTCGTTATTAGTACCATAGGTGATGTCTGACTGGTAAGCTGCTCTCTTTTCATCTGGCTGCTGGCCACCATAGACAACACCAACACTTAAGCCCAAAAAGTTATAGAGTGGCTCCATCCATTTGGAGTCACGCTTTGCAAGGTAGTCGTTCACGGTCACAACGTGCACACCCTTACCTTCCAGAGCATTAAGGTATACAGCCAAGGTTGCTACCAGCGTTTTACCTTCACCAGTTCTCATCTCTGATATTCGACCTTCGTGCAGCGTCATACCACCAATCAACTGAACATCGAAATGACGCATAGATAAGACACGCTTACCAGCCTCACGACACACTGCAAAAGCTTCAGGCAAAATCTGATCCAGGCTCTCACCCTCACCAACTCGCTTCTTAAACTCTGCACTTTTAGCTTTTAAGCTTTCATCATCTAGTTTGGAAAGATCCTCTTCCAAAGCGTTTATCTTCGTGACGACCTTTCTCATTCTCTTGAGTTCGCGCTTGTTCTTACTACCAAAAATCTTGGTCATTGCTGATGAAAACATAATGATCTTCTATATTCGTATCTTGTTAATTGAGAGCTCTGCAGACAGAGCGCTATTCTATAGAATGCGCCCGCACATTGATTTCTAATGGTCACGTTCGGCGTGATAAGCCAAAGATGAAACAGCGATCCCTGATTATTGTTGAAAAAATAAGTTCAAGTCTACAGTGAATTGAAACCAGGCTCAAAGGCTAAAATGGGTATGAGATGAAGTAATACAAGGGCAGAGAAGAGAAAAACAAAAGAAAAGTCGATAAATAGCGAAATGGGTCAGGTTTTTGGTAAATCAGACCCATTACCTCAACAAAGAAATAAGGCACTAACGACGATGAATATACTTCTTGGGGTTAATGACTTTGCCGTTTTTGCGTACTTCATAGTGCACGTGAGGGCCGGTTGAGCGGCCGGTGCTGCCCATTGATGCGAGCACTTGGCCTTTGTCGACAATATCGCCTACTTTTGCTTTGAGTTCTTTACAGTGAGCATAGCGGGTTGTGAAGCCTCCACCATGGTTGACTTCAACTAAGTTACCGTAACCGTAGCGGTCACCTGAGTATGTAACGACGCCCGAGGCAACGGCGATGATGTCACTATCTTCCTTACCTGCGAAGTCTACTCCGGCATGCCAGGCACGCTTTCCTGA
>NZ_LWFE01001622.1:0-1225 GCF_001635675.1 Oleiphilus sp. HI0061
GCTCAAGACATCTATAAGACTTGGTGAGTTAAATTGAACCGGAGAAATGTTTATCAACATTGTGCAGCGTGCATTGTAATGAGCTTTAAGCTCGACCAGCGCAGCTAAAGACTGCTGAATTACGAACTCACCAATCGGAATGATCATGCCGTTTCTCTCGGCTACTGGGATAAATTCGGCAGGGGATACTTGGCCAAGATGCTCGCTGTGCCAGCGTAATAATGCTTCAAAGCCTATTACTTGTTTACTTTGTGCGTCGATCTTTGCTTGGTAGACCAAGTACATTTCGTTCTTGTCCAAGGCAGCGCGAAGTGCTTGCTCTAACTCAATTTGACGCGATACTTTCTCTTTTCGCTCTTTAGTGTAAAAAGCATAGGAACCGTTAGAGAATTCTTTTGCTACGTGAGTTGCTGAATCGGCATTCTTAAGTAATTCATCAGATGTGTCGCCGTCAAAAGGAAAAATTGAGATCCCGATGCTCGCCGAAAGAGTGTATAAACCCGCATCTATTTGAAAGGCTGCCCGAAACTGCTCCAATACGGAGCTGGTTGTTGAAGCTAGGTCGGACACATCATTAAAGTGACTGATGATAATCAGGAATTGATCACCACTGAGGCGGCCCAGTGTGTCACCCTCTGTTAGTGTTGTGCCAAGCCGCTCAGCAACTTGTTTCAGAACTTGATCCCCGGCACTGTGCCCGTAGGAGTCATTAATCTTCTTAAATTCATCGATGTCTATCGAAAGCATGGCTACTTTCGAGTTGTTCTGTTTGGCTTCGTTAATGCGTTCTCGTAAACGGTCTTCGATCAGGAAACGGTTTGGAAGGTCGGTTAGCTGGTCATAATGCGCTGAACGAAGTATCTGTGAAGTTTGCTGTCTTACTTTACGCTTTAGCATCATGTTCCAAAGCGCACCGATAATGATGATGACAAAAAGAGCAGCACTTATCCGAAGAACGATCATTAGGCTCTGATTGTTGTCGACTTTTATGCTTGTCCATTTTTGGCGGATAGCCTCTTCTTCTTCCACCGTAATACTGTCCAGACCTTTTTCAATAATAGAAACCAACTCGGGCCAGTCATTTCGTATAGCGAAGTGTAGACTCTGTTTTTCTTTTGAAACGGGGGCGGCTACTTTTAGGTTGTTAAGGTTGAGTTTTCGTATCCAATAAGAAGTTGAGGCGACATTTCCGACAAATGCATCGACTTCGCCACCTGACAATGCG
>NZ_LWFE01001623.1:0-906 GCF_001635675.1 Oleiphilus sp. HI0061
TGAGTAATAAATCGCCCGGCATCATCCACCAACATAAAACGTCGATCAAAACGCAAACCAAAGCGATCAATTTCAACTTCACTTAAGGATACCGGACCAAGAGATTTGACCGGATGAATATTCAAAGCGGAAATTTTATATTCAGACATTTAAGAAGCCTGTTCTTTGACGTAGTCAAGAACAGCTGTTGCAAGCTCATCAGGCTGAAATTTGGATAGCAAGCGATTACACCCAACTCGCTCTGCCATAGCCTGGTTAAAACTACCACTCAAAGAAGTATGCATAATTACATAAAAGTGGCTCAATCGATCATCTTTACGAATTTCAGTCGTTAGTCGATAACCATCCATTTCCGGCATCTCGGCATCTGTTAGCACAAGTAAGCATTGCTTAAGCTTTTCCGGATCATTATCCGCCCACTCCTTAAGCATTTCATAAGCTCTTAAGCCATTTGGTGCAGTAATGGTAGGTAAACCTAGCTTTTCTATCGTACCGGTCGCCTGTGCAATTGCGACCGGTGAGTCATCGACCACCAAAACAAACTTTTCTCCTAATGAATCAATCAACTCATTCTCGAGAAGCTCTTCAGAGACATCAGTTGAATACGGAGAAATATCTGACAAGACCTTCTCTACATCAATAATCTCGACAATCTGTTCCTGATAGCGTGTTATGGCCGTTAAGTAATGCGCCCTACCCGCCGCTACCGGAGGCGGCATGATATCTTCCCAATTGAGGTTAACTATTTGCTCTATTCCGGCAACCAAAAAAGCCTGCACACTTCGATTATATTCAGAGACGACAATAATGGATTCACTGTTAACCTCAAGCGGCCTCATACCAATTGCCTGACTTAAATTGATAACGGGGACAGTCTGCCCCCTAAAGTGAGTGACACCACAAATA
>NZ_LWFE01001624.1:0-1270 GCF_001635675.1 Oleiphilus sp. HI0061
GCAGCTCAGGCTTGATTGAATATGTAAATGACAAGTTTTGCCAAATAACGGGCTACCAACGCGACGAAATCGTAAATAAGCCAATCGGCATTCTCAAACCAAGCTCTGAACATTGCGCAGCTGATATTTGTGCTCTCGATAGCGGCTTCCTGCAAAAACAAGATAGTTGGGAAGGTGAAATTCTTTGCTCTAAGAAAGATTCTAGCGTTTTCTGGAACACTATTACGATCTCGGCCGTCTATGATAAACATAACGAAATTAGTAGTTACGTCCTGTCCGCCGTTGACGTCACAGCCTTAAAAGAAGCTACCCAGAAAATGGAGCACTTGGCTCTTTTTGACTCCCTGACCGGTTTAGCAAACCGTCGGCTTTTTATTGATCGACTGCACCAATCCATTCTTAATGCACGACGACATCAAAAACTGACAGCGCTGTTCTTTCTCGACCTAGACCAATTTAAACGCATCAACGACACGCTGGGACACCAGGCAGGTGATCAATTACTGCTTACGGTTGCTGACCGTTTAAAATCCTGTGTTCGAAAGCAAGATACAGTTGCCCGTTTAGGGGGGGATGAATTTACCATTCTGCTTAACGATATATCCGATATCGATAAAATATCTGCCATTGCTCAAACGATCCTGGACACTCTTAAGGAACCAGTTAGGTTGGGTAAACATGAGGTGATTGTATCAACAAGTATCGGCATTACCTTAGCACCAACAGACAGCATCAATAGCGAAACGCTCATGAAGAACGCCGACCTTGCCTTATATATGGCTAAAGAGAACGGTCGAGATGGCTACCACTTCTTTACTGAAGCCTTAAACCTCCGCGCAAACAAGCTTCTGGAAATTGAAAATGAATTACGTGAAGCAATTAAAAATAACGACTTTTACCTAAACTATCAGCCTCAAATTAATCTGAAGACGGGTGAAATATCTAGCGTTGAAGCTCTGATACGCTGGGAGCATGCGACGAAGGGAGACATTTCCCCTGCTGACTTTATTCCCGTAGCCGAAGAGACCGGCTTGATCGTACAAATTGGTGAATGGGTGCTGAGAAACGCATGTAAAGAAATCATGCAATTAAATGCCCTAACTGGTCGCTCATTGAGAGTTGCAGTTAACTTATCGCCACGCCAGTTTGATGACCCGGAACTGGTAAATGTTGTTTCAAGCGCCCTCGAGCATTCAGGCCTCGCCGCAGAAAACCTGGAAATAGAAGTAACCGAAAGTATGCTAATGAATGACATTGATGCTGTCATAGC
>NZ_LWFE01001625.1:0-831 GCF_001635675.1 Oleiphilus sp. HI0061
AAAAATAGAACGCACAGGTGCGGTGGTTGACGCTCATATTCTAGGGCAGCAGAGTCAGGAATTAGCCGAACGAATTGTTGAGCTAGAGCGTGAAGCTTATGACTTGGCGGGTGAAGAGTTCAACTTAAGTTCACCAAAACAGTTGCAAGCGATATTCTTTGAGAAACTAGGGTTGCCGATCATCAAGAAGACGCCCAAGGGTCAACCTTCAACCGCCGAGCCGGTCTTACAGGAATTAGCACTTGACTACCCGCTGCCTAAGTTAATTCTTGAGCACCGTAGTCTGGCAAAACTCAAGTCGACTTATACCGATAAACTTCCGCAGTTGATTAATCCGGGAACAGGGAGAATTCATACTTCTTATCATCAGGCTGTCACCGCGACAGGGCGTTTATCTTCTAGTGATCCGAACTTGCAGAATATTCCGATTCGAAGCACCGAAGGTCGAAAGATTCGTCAGGCTTTTGTTGCACCCGACGGTTATAAGCTTATCGCAGCCGACTATTCGCAAATAGAACTGAGAATTATGGCGCACTTGTCTCAAGATAAGGGCTTGTTGGAGGCATTTGCTCAAGGAGAAGACGTACACCGTGCGACTGCTGCAGAAGTCTTCGATGTTTCTGTTGAAGAGGTGAGTGCTGATCAGCGCCGCAAAGCCAAAGCCATTAACTTTGGTTTGATTTACGGTATGTCGGCATTTGGTTTGGCGAAGCAAATCAATGTATCTCGAAAAGAAGCAGCGCAATATATTGATCGTTATTTCGAACGTTACCCAGGTGTACTTGAGTACATGGATAGAATCCGGGCTCAAGCACATGATGATGGTTATGT
>NZ_LWFE01001626.1:0-969 GCF_001635675.1 Oleiphilus sp. HI0061
TTAACTCAAAATAAATGCGCTGAGGATCGCTGTTGTTATCAGCCATTTGAGCGCTCAGAAAATCAATCAAATCTCCCTCTCGCAGGTTCAACACCGATAGATTGATTGACATATTCAAGTCCCAACCAAGCTCTTTGAGACTATTCTGGGCTTTAAGTGCATTGCTCACCACCCAGCGTGTTAATGCTTTAATAATGCCTGTTTGTTCGGCAATCTCAATAAACTCATCAGGCCTAACCAAGCCATAACGCTCATGGTTCCACCTTACCAAGGCCTCCATACCTACAACTCGATTCTCTTTAAGAGAGTATTTAGGCTGAAAGTACAAAGCCAGATGATCATTCTTGATCGCTTCCTTCAATTCAGAAACCATCATCAAGCGGCGCGCATTGTATTGATCATATTCAGGGCGATAGTAAGAAAGGTGTCGCTCAAGTGCTTCCGATGAGTCTGCAGCTACTTGGGCATGGCGCAATAAAGTTTCGGTGTTCAAACCGTGCTCAGGACAAACAGCCACACCAATTACCGGACGCAGTTCCAGACGCATCTCCTTAAACTCAATTGGTTGCATTGCCTGCTTTAGAATTTCATTTACCTGCTCTGTGTGGCTTTCCGCAAGCTCTGCCTCAACGAGCATCACAAATGAGCCTGGCTCCAAAGAACAAATTAATGCTTCCTCGGAAGGCCCCTGAAGTTTGACGATACCTGGCATATTAACCGACAATGCAGCGAAATTCTGAGCCACCTCGACCTGCATTAAATCAGTATTATGGTGACCCAAGGTACGACTGATCTCCATATAACGAAGGATTTCGATCACACAAATAGCGATCCGTTTATTCCCACGAGACTCAATAACCAAATTAGCCTGCTGCTCAAAGCAGGAGCGGTTTGGCAAGTGGGTCGTGGGATCAGATAAAGACTTGTTTAATAGCTTCTGTTCGGTTTCTCTGCGCTCAAGTTGCTCCA
>NZ_LWFE01001627.1:0-1133 GCF_001635675.1 Oleiphilus sp. HI0061
TCATCACTCAAGACTTCTTTGTTGAGAATGGCAATACCGATTACCAACAGGCAGGGCCTTAATACAACGCCTGAGCTTCCGGTCATTGCGGTGACCGCCAGTGCAAGCTGACGCCGAGTACCAACACGCCTCAACTCCTGATAAACCACAGCACCCATGGCAATAATGATAATACCTGAGGCCCCTGTATAAGCAGTTGGTACAGCCATTAATGCGATGGCGATGCAGGCCAGTATTTCAGGGGGAAAGTTCCAGGGTTTAAAGACATCAAAAAGCTTCGCGCCAAGCAAGGTCTCTTTAAGCAGCATTCCGACCCATATATAGAGAGCGATCGTCAGATGTAGATTAGTCAGTTGGAATATCTGAGTAAAGTACATGCTGATGCCAGGAGCATGCTCTTCGTTGACAAAAAAATGATACGCAGCTGCCAGAAGCATCCAGGTTTGAATGGGAACTGTAAGCACCATTCTAAAGGGAGAAGTGTTTTGTTTACTTAGGTGCCGGGTTTTAAAAAGCTTGATGAAACTCACTAGACTTAGCACGGCGCTACCGACAATAAGCGTAGCAAGGAGTTCGGGTGAACTAAGGCTTGCTCCAGCGTCTTCTGCGTCCTTATAAAATCGATAGCTGGAATAAAACAAGCTCAGTGCCGCGAGTGTTTGCGCAGCATAAGAAAAGTAGTGTTCATGCTTGTTTCGAATGCCTCTGAAGGCAATATGCTCATTGCGCCAGGTTGCGTAGGTGGCACATAGGAGTAGCAGGATGATCAGCATGGATTTTTGCTGGTTAATTGAAAATAAGCTGATTTGAGCGAAGGAAGCTTCGATGCTCGCGAAGGCTCTAACCCAAATGTCTGTTTGCGCCAGGTAGGTTTGTGCCGCTTGGTGTTTACTTTGGCAGACCTTAACTTGCTTTAGTAGAGAGCTACGTGCAGCATCGCGGTTAAACTCGTCAGCGAGCAGCTCAAAGTCCTGGTTCTCGGCATTGAATTCGCGCTCAAGTTCATCCAGTTGCAGCTCTATATCAGGCTTTGGGTTGCATTCAGGCTTAGGCTCTTCTCCACGTAGAATGAAGTAGTCATCCCACAGATAAATTCCTAGTTTGAGCATTTGTGCATTAATGTTTTCGCTGGT
>NZ_LWFE01001628.1:0-761 GCF_001635675.1 Oleiphilus sp. HI0061
TAGCATTAAATGAGTAATGGCCGATTCTAGGCTCTGGCTCTTTATCTTCCTGTAACCTTGAGCGATAAGAACTGAAATATGCTTGATGATATAAAAGAATTCTTTGACCGCTTTGTGCGAGATTTTTCTTCATTTGATGGGGCCCTGATTGCAAGTCGATACCAAGCGCCTTATTTGGCTGTCACTTCAGATGCCGCAGTATGGGAGTGTGCAGCGCCGTCTGACCTGGTCGAATATTTCCAAAGCTTGCTTGATAAACACTCTGCAGAGGGTGTAACACATACCAAGTACGAAAACCTCGAAGTCACCGAGATTGGCCGTAGCTGCTTCCTTGCCTCAGTCACATGGACGATGATGAACGATTCGGGCGACACGGTCTCTAACTGGCGTGAGTCTTATAACTTGATCAAAACAGCTGATGGCTTGAAGATTTTTACGTCTATCGACCACTAAGTGTCCTTGCTGAATATTCATTAAAAAGCCGATGCCTTCAGTGTCGGCTTTTTCTTTTCTGCTTTCCTTAAAGTTTTTCTCAAGCGTTGCATTTGCTCTTAATTGCTTCAAATAAGCTATATTTAAAGTATGAGCCAGTTCTTATGGCATTATTCTTTGTGGAGAAGGGGCACATTACTTATGACTAAACCAAGCGATGACGAACTAAAAAAAGCCTTAGCCAAAGCTGCTGAAATGCGTGAAAGTGGTGTGGACTCTGACTTCATAGCCAAGTCTCTGTTAAGCTTAAATTACCGATTTGAGGTGTG
>NZ_LWFE01001629.1:0-786 GCF_001635675.1 Oleiphilus sp. HI0061
TCACTTTGCTAGATGATGCTCAGCAGCTTAGGGGAATGTATCGCTACCGTAAGACTCGAACCCCAAACGATTACTTAAAAGCAATTGCTAGTAGGCGCTCTGATGTCAGTTCAGGGCCTAGTATTAGAGTGGGCGAACAAGCTATTCCACAAGAAGATTTAGCTTTCGAGTTTATGATGAATGTTCTACGTCTGACGAAAGGTGTGCCAGCTTCACTACTGTCTCAGCGTACGGGCCTGGAACTCAGCGTCTTAGAGCCTATGTTAACGGAACTCAAGACAAGGGGCTTGATGAAGGAAGAAGGCCTATGTACGACGGACAAAGGCCTGTTATTTCTGAATACTATTTTAGAAGGTTTTACAGAAAACTAAGCAAGAGACTTGAGCACTTTTCGTGCTGCTTCAACTGTTGCTTCAATTTCCTTATCGCTGTGCGCGCTTGAAACAAAGCCAGCTTCAAACGCAGACGGCGCAAGATAAACACCTTCTTCTAACATCGCATGATAGAAAGCCTTGAAACGAGGCAAGTCACATTCCATGACTTGATCAAAGCGAGAAACTTGCTCTGCTTCGGTAAAGAAGAAACCAAACATTGCACCCACCTGGTTAAAGGTCATTGGCACACCGGCTTCTTTAGCAGCTGCTTTTAAGCCGTCTACCAGTTTCGTGGTTTGCAGACTTAGCGCTTCATAGAAACCTGGCTCGGATATCGCATTCAGCATAGCTAGACCGGCTGCCATGGCGAGCGGATTACCCGATAAAGTACCGGCTTGGTAGACTGGGCCTG
>NZ_LWFE01001630.1:0-1294 GCF_001635675.1 Oleiphilus sp. HI0061
GTATCCTCCAATAAGATTGCCGAAATAGATAAAGTATGGGTAGATTTATTACGTAGCGACAAGGCACTGCCATTTCAAGTGTTGGGTGAAAAGAAGTGCTTCAATGAAAGAGCAATGGTTGATATTCACTCTTTTTTGCAGTTCGTATGTAACGCTGAGAAAGGGGGGCGAGCACGTGAAATAGTTAATGCTAGCTTTGATTATGCGATCAAAGGTAACGATTATTCGGAACAAGTCAAATTTTATGCGCTATACAGCTATGTCACGAATTTAAAATTGAACGAAAGCTTGGACTCAGAGGCGGAGTCGCAGCTGCTAATTTGGCTAGGAATCATTACCAGGTTGATTGATAACACGACAATAGATTCCCAAGCGGACTTGGTTAGAGCTGTTCACTCACTTATCTCAATTACTCCATTTTATTCGGGTGAGATTTATACCGCAGTCTCAAAAATGGAGTTGAAAGATATTCCGTATTTCAGTGAGCGGCAGCGTAAAGAAGAAATCCTGAAATCTCAACTTATCATTGAAGACACTGCATGGCAGCCTTTATTTTCCCGCTTCGAAAACCATGAGTACTTTTATGGGCAAATTGGGTTTCTTATACAACGAGCTAGAACGGATGATGGCGGGTTTGACATGGTTCGTTTTGAAAAAGAAGGGGCTCAAGCAGAAGTACTATTCTCCAGAAAAATGCTGACTCGAGACGACTTTCTATTGCAACGAGCTCTTCTCTCTATCGGCGACTATATGGTCCAGAAGGGTTCAAACTTTAGCTTTTGTAAAAACTCTATGGCTACCTCAAGGGAAAGAAATGAGAATTGGCGCTCGGTGTTTAATGATGAAAAAGAGGGCCAGCATTATCTATTCAAATTAATGGATCGGTTGGTGCTAGGCGACGAAGTTACCGGGCTCTTAAAAATAGTCAGTGAATCGAAGACTAATGATTGGCGACAATTATTTATTGATTACCCAGAAACAATTGCCTATTGTAAAGCTTCGGAAGCACGTTTTGACTATTACGGTGCCGAAGAGATCTATCTTTTAAATAGCGTAAGGATGTCTGGAAAACATAGAGGTCTATATTCCTATTCGACGTATCTAGAAGTTTTGCGCAGTGAAGATCCAGCGTTAGCACCTCTAAAAGAGGTTATGGAATATAATACCGTGAGCGGTGATGATGAAAGCCCAGCGATTGTATTCAAGCCTTGGCATGATGGTAACCTAATGCTTAAGCTTGATGATGAAGAGGAGAAAGGTCTGGTTTTAAGTTATTGGGATCAGTCTGAAAATC
>NZ_LWFE01001631.1:0-646 GCF_001635675.1 Oleiphilus sp. HI0061
CGGTTTACATTGATAATATTCGTTTAGAATCTGATTAATTCCTTACCCAAACTCTAGCGCAAGAAAATCAGAGAAGCCATACGACCCGAGACTTGGCCATCACGGCGAAAAGAATAGAAGTGTTGGTTTTCAAGAAAGGTGCAATGCGTGCCGCCATAAATCGCGCTGACTCCAATGGCTTTTAGCTCAATCCGGGCAAGTAGGTATAAATCTGCCAACCATTTTCCTGGTTCCTTTCCCGGGATAAAGGCTTGAGCGGCTTCGGGGTCTTTGTTACAAAATGCTGTATAGACATCGTCGCCAACTTCAAATGCCTTTTGGCTGATTGCCGGGCCAAGCCAGGCAATTACTTCATTGGGTGAGTCAAAGCTTTCTACAGTCTTAGTTAGGATGCCAGAAGCTAAGCCTCGCCAACCCGCATGTGCGGCAGCGACTTGCGTTGCCTGTTTGTTGCAGAACAGTACCGGAAGGCAGTCGGCCGTCATAACGACACAGGCTTCTTGCTGCTTGCGAGTATAACTTGCGTCTGCTTGAGTGCTGATAGATGAGCTTTCGGCCTGAACAAGAGTATTACTATGTATCTGCTCCAGCCAATGAATATTCTCTGCATTTAAGGCGCAGTGGGACGCAAGTACTGTCCTGTTGT
>NZ_LWFE01001632.1:0-6807 GCF_001635675.1 Oleiphilus sp. HI0061
GCTTCAGCCTCTTCGCCAATAGAGGGCTTGATCGTCTAGTCATATTGACTCAAGATAGACCTTAATACTTATTTAGTGATTATTTATAGGAAACGCTGAGAATGCCGGACCAGCCGACAAGCAATACCCCTAATAGCAAGACAGAAAAAAGCAACAAGCCTAATCGTCGCCAGCAAATTCTGGAAGTGCTGGCTCAGATGCTTGAGAAGAATCCTGGCGAAAGGATCACAACCGCTAAACTTGCCAAGGAAGTCGGCGTCACTGAAGCAGCGCTATACCGACACTTTCCCAGCAAAGGGAAGATGTTTGAAGGCCTGTTAGAATTTATAGAAGAGTCGGTATTTACACGCATCAAATTGATTACTCAAGAAGTCCCTGGAAGCATTGAGCGACTTCAGCGGATCGTAATCTTTATATTGGCTTTTGCTGAAAAGAACCCCGGTATGTGTTCTTTATTAGTAGGCGGTGCATTGGCGGGTGAAAAGCCAAAAATTCGACAGCGTTCTGCCCAGTTCTTTGATCGTCTTGAAACTCAGTTACGCCAAATAATCCGAGAAGCTGAAATTCGCGAGCAAAAGAGACCTCGCCTAACCGGCAGCAGTGCAGCGAGTTTGCTCACTTTAAATATCGAAGGTCGTATCCACCAATATGTGCGTAGCGAATTTAAGCGTAGCCCTACGCAAGGTTGGTCAGCACATTGGCCCATGCTTGCTAGTAGTTTATTCCAGAGTGACTAAGCTATCCGCCTCAATAAGCTCTCCCTTGTAGCTTATTGAGGCTCTTCAACCCTCACAGGATTTCATTTATCTTCCAACCGAGTTCTACCACTCGTTAAAGCTACAAGGTTTAGCCAAGCTAGAATTAGTTGCCGTTAGCCAGTTGTTAATCCTAACAAGCGCCAATTATCAGCGATTTTCCCAGTACAAAGAATAAGCGAAATACATTGCCTTTCTTTACAGGTGCTATACCCTAAGTAGTACTCCGTTTTGTCATTTATCCTCGATACCTGGCTCAGCGCCACTCTGTGCTAATTATCTATAAAGATATTTAGCGCAAATACGAAGGCAGCCAAATGACAGACTTACGCTTGTGCTACCAAACCATTGAGTTTGGTAAGACCGATATTCATCTCTGTACACTCCGTGACAGACAGCAATTTCATGATCCGGAAGGCATCGCTGAGAAACTGGGCATCAGCTCTGCAGCATGGCCCATCTTCGGTGTCATCTGGCCTTCCAGTATGGTGCTCGCACACTTCATCTTTAACTACACTATTGGTGATAAAAGGGTCCTGGAAGTTGGTTGCGGCATGGCTTTATCGAGTTTATTACTAAATAAGCAGCACGCCGATATTACTGCCACTGACTACCACCCTGAAACTGAAAAATTCTTACAACGAAATACCGAACTTAATAGCGACGCCGACATCACCTTTGAACGTATAGACTGGGCTAAAGATAATGATAGCTTAGGCCTTTTCGACCTGATCATTGGTAGCGATATATTATATGAAGACGAACACATTAGCTTATTAGCTAATTTCTTTGAAAGACACTCCAAGCCAACAAGTGAGGTCATTTTGGTAGATCCTGGGCGCGGCAAAAAAAACAAACTCAGCAAACGAATGATTGACTTTGGTTTTAGCTCAAGCCACTTTAAGCCTGAGCATACCGACTATTTAGAGGGCCAGTTCAAAGGCCATATTCTAAAGTTTTCACGCTAGCCGTAGGCTGCGCTACTCAGGTCAAAGCAGAGCTAATGCCACATAATCTTCAACGCAAGGTAGGGCGCAACAAAAAACACCAAAGTCATGACTTTGTACTGGCTTAGAAAGCTAAGATAAACAGGGGCCAGTTGCTTTTCCTCAAGATCAAACATCTTGCTGTGTATCGATGTAATGGCCTCTTTGAAAAATACCACCGCGATACTAGCCAGAGACAGATAAGCAAGATTAATCAAAACCGCCCAACCTAATAGTTCAGTAAGTTGCGTAATTGTCATCCCTCAGCCCTCCTATTACTTTGTAAATACAGAGAAAGCAGAAGCTTCCTAGGCCTTAATCAGGCACCACGCAGTATTGCTCTTCGAGGTGCCTGGTAGCAAAAACGGCAAGTCTTACTTAACAATATTCATCAGGTGAACATCGAATACCAGTACCGCGTTAGGCGGTATTGCTGGCGGCGAGCCCATTTCACCATAGGCTAGCTTAGAGGGTACTACAAAGCGCCACTTTGAGCCGACAGGCATCATTGATAAACCTTCCGTCCAACCGGGGATAACCTGATCTAATGCAAACTCAGCGGGTTCATTTCGGGTAATAGAGCTGTCAAAAACCTGGCCATCAATGAATGAGCCGTGATAGTGAACGCGTACAGTCTGATCAATACTAGGCTTATCGCCCTCTGCACTTTCCAGAATTTCGTACTGTAGACCTGAGTCGGTAACTTGTACGCCTTCTCGCTTGGCATTTTCATCTAAGAAAGTTTTGCACAAATCCTGATACTTCTCGGTACGATCTTTCTCGAACTGCATGCGCTTTTCTTTAATCGTGTCATAGGCTTCGTTGAGTTCGCTTTCGGACAAAGCCGAAGGTTCACCATTAAAGCATGCTCGCAAAGCCTGAATCGTTGCTTCAATATCCATTCCCTCGAAGCGGTTCTTTTGCATCTGACGGCCAAACTGCCATCCAAATCCATAGCTCACTTTCTGCTCGAACGATTGAGGTTTATCTTCAGTCTTCTTTGTCATATCTCTATATCTACTAGTCGTTAAGTTTGTTACTTGCCAATCGAAATGGTCAGTAGGGTAATATCTTAGATGTCAGCTGCCACTTCCAATTCCTCTAATCCCTTCTGTACATAATCCAGCAAACGCTGCATAGACGGCAAGGTGCGGCGGCAAGCCGTAAAGCCGAATTCTAACTGATCTACATAACTGACCAAAGTAATATTCAAGGCAATACGATCCAGAGGTATTGAAACGGGATACATCCCCTCTAGCTGCGCACCATTCCAATACTGTGTTTTCTTTGGCCCTGGTACATTAGAAATAACAACGTTGAATGCCTGAAGTTTTTCCGACAAACCCGTTAACATATTCAAACCAGCGGGTGCCAAGGTCAAAGCGGTATAATTGATCGCTTCTTCAAGCGACATCTGTGAGTATCGCTCTTTGGAATCTTTGACCGAATTTTTTACCATTTCCAAGCGTTTAGCTGGGTCAGCAACATGGGTTCCCAGGCTAGCAAGGATCATCGCAATTTGATTTCCCGCCGCACTATCATCTCGGCGCATAGACATTGGAACCATCGCAACTAAGGGTTTAGTGGGTAAGGAATGTTGACTAATTAAATAATTACGTAAGGCACTACCGCAAACAGCCAACACAACATCATTCAGTGTGGCGTCCATTTTCTTAGCCAAGGTTTTAAAGCGTTCTATTGGATATGACTGCGCTGCAAAACGACGCGAGCCTGTTATTGGCTTATTTAGAATACTGTTCGGCGCCTGAAACACAGAGACATAATCTGGATTAGATCGTGCCTGCCCTATAGCATGACTCACTTCTTTAATAAGCGTCGGCACCGTAGAAATTTGCTTCCCGGCCTCACCGACGATATTTGCCAGACTCTGCGCAATATTGGCATTATTAATATTTTCTGGACGGATCTTCTTCACTTGAGGCAAGGCCCACAAAGGCGGTAAACCACGAGCTTCAGGGTCTTCTGATAACAGCTTAGCTGTCATCCGCATTGCCGCCACACCGTCTAACATACAGTGGTGCGCTTTAAAGTACATCGCAAAACGACGACCTCGAATACCTTCAATCAAATGGCTTTCCCACATTGGTCGCTCTCGATCCATTAGGGCGCCATGCTTAACCGAAACCAAGGCGAGTAGTTCTCGAATTCTTCCTGGCTTTGGTAAGGCGCTATGACGAAAGTGATGCTCTAGATCAAACTGAAGATCTTCTTCCCAATGGTATTGGCCGAAGCGAGATTTTAAACGCTGATTAAAAGGCGCGATGGGTTGCTGAAAGGAACGCATATACTCAGCAAGCTCTGTCACATATTTTGGGCCGGCATCTTCAGGAAAGTGATAAAGGTGCAAACCACCCACATGCATTGGCTGCTGACGTTTCTCGAGCCATAAGAAAATCTGATCTGCTAAACTCAATGATTTCATAAAGATTCCATCCAAACTGTGAGTAAAAACGCGAAAAACTGCTCAGCCATATTTAAACTGTTTCCCCTGGCCAACTACAACTGGCACTCATCCTATGGGCCCAACAAGATTAAGTTTGGCGGCATCGCTATCAATAGTTATAAGCTACACATTCACCAAAGTGTAAAGAGCGCGCAAGGATACCCGAGATCGCCTATTCGGCATAGTGCTAAGACATATTCAATCTGGCAATATCACAAAAATTTATGCTAGTTTACAATTTTAGTCGAGATCAGAGTTTCGTCGAACCAACATCTCGTTTATAGGCTGTGCGTAAGTCGGCTTATCCCAATCAGGAACATCCAGCCATGGCGCTTAGTTACTTAGTCCCTAAAGACTGCATTGAAACTACTTATGAAATAAAGAAGAGTCGTTTTATCGCCCGGCATTTTAGTGTTACAGATAGAGAGCAGGCCATGCTAGCTTTGGCACAAGCTAAACGAGATTACCCCGATGCTCGCCATCATTGCTGGGCCTACCAAATCGGTCCACCTCATAGTCCGAGTTTCGCGGCCATGTCTGACGATGGCGAACCCGGTGGCACCGCAGGCAAGCCGATACTGAATGTCATTCAACATAAAGATATTGGCGATGCCATGATCATTGTGATTCGTTATTTTGGTGGTATAAAGCTCGGCGCAGGCGGATTAGTCAGAGCATACTCCCAGGCGGCCCAGCAAGCCTATGACGAAGGTGAAACAGAGTTGAAAGTGGAACTCGACGAATTCCAAATACAATGTGATTTTTCAGACGAACAGGCTATCCGACACTGGCTTTTTCAACATCAAGGCGAAGTCATCGGCACTGAGTATCAACAAGCCGTGACGATGAAGATAGCCATTGATGATCGACATCTAAGCGACTTGAGTGCTTACCTGCATGCACTCAAAAGCGCCTCTTTGATTCAGCCTTAAGCCCTCTAAGTTTTCTTCACTTACTTAGGCAGAAAACAGGAATTTACCACCACTTGCGATAGCAATAACGATCAAGCCCAGTGTCAGGTTAATTGCGACGATTTTACGGATTAGATTTAAGTGCGTCGCGGCATCAGGCCAACGATTCTCGCTCACTGCAGCTTTCATACGCTTAAATGGAACAAAGTATAAATGCCCAAACAATAAAAACATGATATAGCCTAGACCAAGCATCATATGAACATGCTTACCTATCGAAGCAAAGCCACCATATAAGGCAATCATGCCATGACCGCTCACCAATAAAACAGCAACTGCTATCCATACCCAAAAAAAGAAACGCTTAAAGGTATCTTGCCACAAACTTAGACGTAGCGGAGGTTCCAATAAGCTTGCTGCAACAGGACGAAGACATAGATAGGCGAAAAACATTCCGCCAACCCAAATTGTTGCAGCCAATATGTGGAGCGTAAGCGCGATGGCCATTGTGAAAACTCCTTTTAAATCGTCACCAGAAATCTACATACAAAGATAAGGGGGCTATTCTGTCACTTATTCACTCACAAATCGATTAGGCCAGAACGAAATATCTTCCGTATTTACTTCGCGGTGTGCAACAAACTAAAGGCCCCACGAATCTGTCCTTCCTGATAACCTACCGCCCTATCGTGCGGGTACTGTTCCGAGAGTGCCTTTTGAATATCTGTTGTTAGACTCTCTCCATGACACGACAAGCACATACCTTGAGTTGGAATAGCCTTCATCATACGAAAGGTACTCCCTTCTTTTTTCACCGCTGCTAACTGTGTAGCAGGCTTTCCGGCTTTGAGTTGCTGTTCAAAGTCAGCAAGTACTTTCGCCTCCCAGGCATCTGGCTTGTTATCAGGGTTACGTGTTTTAAGGCTGGTGCGGGAAACTGTCCATTTTCCTTGGCTATGTTTGCTGGCGATTTTTTCTGCATCCACAGAACAAGCCTCAATACCCTTGGTAAAGCCACCTTCTTTTACCGCTGCTTGCAGGCTTGATTTCAACTCTCCTGCAAATTGTTGAATCACTTGCTTACCTTCGCTTGCTAGGTCTGAAGCGGTTTCAGCACTGCTAGCACCAGCCCAGCCTAGTACAGGCAGCAACAAAGCAACAGATAATCTTTGACAAGATACTTTCATCATACTCTTCCTCTCATTCTGGCAAAACTTAGGTAAACCATCACATAGCAGCGATTATATTAGCATTGACTAATATAATTCAAGCATCTATATTAGTAAAACCTAATATTTAGTTTAGAAGAGGTTTTAGATCATGAATATCGATAGAACTGTATTTGCCGTTGCCGGGCTGTTTATTCTTGTTAGTGTTATTCTCAGTCAGGTCCATTCGGTCTATTGGCTGGCATTTACGGCTTTTGTTGGCGTCAATATGTTTCAGGCAGCATTCACAGGATTCTGCCCAATGGCCATGCTACTAAAAGCCTTAGGAAAAGAGCCCGGTTGCGCATTTCGTTAAGCGCCAACTTTTAATGTGGGGCTCGCCTTTTTGCGTCGGGCCTTATATTTACGTTTTTTAAATTTGTTTTGCGCTTTAAGGCCAGCTAAGGCTGAAAGGTGTGTATCTTTTGCCCTACATAGTAAGTGACTGATTTGTTGTTCAAGTGGCAGCATAAAATCAGCATA
>NZ_LWFE01001633.1:0-990 GCF_001635675.1 Oleiphilus sp. HI0061
TATCTACCCAGTGTTAATTAAAGCGAGATACCAGAGAACGACATAAAACCTAGTGACATCAAGCCTACAGTGATAAAGGTAATACCCAAGCCACGCAGACCTTCAGGCACATCACTGTACTTGAGCTTTTCTCGGATACCGGCCAATGCGACGATCGCAAGAGCCCAACCGACACCAGCACCCAAGCCATAGACCGTGCTCTCAGCAAGATTATAATCACGCTCAACCATAAATAGAGATGCACCCATGATCGCACAGTTTACTGTGATCAATGGTAGGAATACCCCAAGAGCGTTATACAGATCCGGGAAGTACTTATCCAAAACCATTTCTAGAATCTGTACCAAAGCAGCGATAACACCAATGTAAGTTAACAAACCTAAGAAACTCAGGTCTACATCAGGATAGCCCGCCCAAGCCAAGGCTCCATCTTTTAGAAGGTAGGTATAAATAAGATTATTTACAGGAACAGTGATTGCCAATACAACGACTACGGCAATACCTAGACCGGTTGCAGCTTGAATCTTCTTAGAAATCGCAAGGAAGGTACACATTCCCAAAAAGAATGCCAAAGCCATATTTTCAACAAATACAGCCTTAACAAATAGGCTTAAATAATATTCGATCATTAGAACGCCTCCTTAACAGAGTGAGACGAGATTTTGTAATCAGCAGGCTCTACCTGGTCTTTCTTCCATTGCCTTAAGCCCCAAATAAGCAAACCGATGATAAAGAAAGCACTTGGAGGAAGCAGCAACATACCATTAGGTACATACCAGCCACCATTGTTAACGGTAGGCATAAGCTCGATGCCAAACAACATGCCTGAACCAAACAATTCACGTACAAAAGCGACTAATAGCAAAATAACGGCATATCCTAAACCATTACCTATGCCATCCAGGAAACTCATGCCTGGGCCATTTTGCATTGCAAACGCTTCAGCACGCCCCATTACGATACAGTTCGTGATAATCAAGCCCACAAAAA
>NZ_LWFE01001634.1:0-830 GCF_001635675.1 Oleiphilus sp. HI0061
CTTTCGGCACACTAGGTTGGCCAGAAGCAACGGAAAGGTTGAAGACCTTCCACCCAACAGATGTTTTGGTAACGGGCTTCGATATTATTTTCTTCTGGGTTGCCCGCATGATCATGATGACCATGCACTTTATGAAAGATGAAAACGGTAAAGCCCAGGTTCCGTTCAAATATGTATACGTAACAGGCCTTATTCGAGACGAGCATGGTGACAAAATGTCCAAGTCGAAGGGTAACGTACTCGACCCGCTCGATATGATTGACGGCATCGACCTTGAATCTCTGGTTGAAAAACGCTGCGGTAATATGATGCAGCCCCAGCTTGCTCAAAAAATTGAGAAGCGCACGCGCAAGACCTTTGAAGACGGTATCTCTGCACACGGGACCGATGCACTTCGTTTTACCCTATTCTCACTGGCTTCGACGGGTCGTGATATCAACTGGGACATGAAACGCCTAGAAGGCTACAGAAACTTCTGTAACAAGATCTGGAACGCTGCACGTTATGTGCTCATGAATACTGAAGATCAGGACTGTGCTCAGAATTCTGACGATTATCAATTATCTTTAGCTGACAAATGGATCATCTCGCGCCTTCAGCAAACCGAAGCATCCATTGAAAAATCTATTGGTGAGTTCCGTCTAGATATGGCCTCACACACTTTGTATGACTTCATCTGGAATGAGTATTGTGATTGGTACCTGGAGCTTTCCAAGCCGATTCTAAACAGTGACGACAGCGACGAAGCGCTTAAGCGTGGCACACGCCGCACACTGGTACGAGTACTTGAAGCTGTACTAAGAATGGCTCACCCCTTTATCCCTTATATC
>NZ_LWFE01001635.1:0-978 GCF_001635675.1 Oleiphilus sp. HI0061
CGCTAGCGCCCGCCTCAGGCAAAGAAAAAGACGTAGAAATTGGTACCTCGACTTCATAACATATGCCCGACACATTTAATAAAACACTCTGGGCACCCTTCTCTTCGACTATTCCTAGCAATTTACCAATCATCTAAATTATCTACCTTATTTACTATTGATTTCCCATTTTGTCGCCTTAAGCAAATCAGTCAATAACTACCGCATACGACCACCGCGACTTTGACTAACACCAGAAACTTGCAGCAACAGCTTCTCACTATTCGCATGGCAAATTGCTATTGCCAAAGCATCTGCTGCGTCTGCTTGAGGTGAGCTTTCAAGCTTTAACAGGTGCATAACCATTAACTGGACTTGAGACTTATCTGCCCCCCCCTTACCAACAACCGCTTGCTTGACCTTTCTAGCCGAATACTCGTTAACTTCGAGCCCTGAATTCGCGGCTGCAACAATGGCTACGCCACGTGCCTGACCAAGCTTAAGCGCTGAAGAAGGGTTCTTGGCCATAAAAACCTCTTCGATTGCAAATTGATCCGGTTGATACTGCTGAATGAGCTGTCCANCGGCTTGAAATATAACTAACAGACGGTCGGAAAATGCTCCATCCCCGGTACGAATACAACCACTTGCAACATAAGATAAACGCCCCCTATCCTTCGAAATAAGCCCGTAGCCGGTTACTCGTGAGCCGGGATCTATACCTAGTATCAGGGACATACTTCTAAACCTTTTGATTGTTAATCAGTATCAAGGCGGTAAAACCGCCTACCATTATGCCAGGTAATATTCTGGTACGAATCGGAAGAAAAAATGCCTTTAATCAAACTCAAATCTTCATTTCTAAATGGCCTCAAAGCGCGCGTTGAGGGAAGATCTGTTCCAAACATCAAAGCATTAGGATTAATCAGCACCATCTCTTGAAGGCGCTTAATAGGGTCAAAATCGACTCGACCAAAGCCGCAAACTTTTACATAAACG
>NZ_LWFE01001636.1:0-720 GCF_001635675.1 Oleiphilus sp. HI0061
CATCTTCTGATACACCAGGAGTTTCACGGAGATCTTCACCCTGGAAATGTGATGGTAGATCTCGATGCCAGGTTGTTCCTTATTGATTGGGGAAATGCCGTCGATATGCGTGGTAAGTGGGGAATGGTAGGTCGTTACCTGGCGTCGGTATTGAGTGGCGATGTTGATATGCTGACGATGACTCTTATTCAAATGAGTAAGGGCCAAAAAGGAAACCTGGAACGCTATGACGAGATTAAAACAGCGCTTGAAGAAACATTGATTAAAAAGAACGTTACCCCATTGGGTAGAGACTTTATGTTTCGCCTTTATGAAGAGGGGCAGGAAGGCTTGCGCCAGCGTTTACAGACTGCCTTGCATTTAATGTCTAATACCTATCAGCTTGATATGACCATTAAGAGCGATTATCTACACTTATCTAGATCTTTGTTTGCTATGGTCGGCACCTACAATAATCTTTATAAAGATATCTCTGGCTGGACAATGGCGAAAGATCTTGTTGCGGATGTAGCGATGTTTCCGCTTCGTTTTACTTATCACCGCATTGTTAGGCCGAATATTCTATCTGAGCCTGAAGATTCACCCTATGCTACGAATCATTTTGCTGCCCAAGAGCAATTAAAATCAAAAACTGCCCCTGTCGCGCCAATGTCTTTACTAGAAATTCAGTAGGCCGGCTGGTGAGTTCAGAAACTGATGAAAGCTTAATAACGCTATTTG
>NZ_LWFE01001637.1:0-1365 GCF_001635675.1 Oleiphilus sp. HI0061
CTAACAAGATGCGTAACATTCTTCTTAGAGGTTCAGCAGCACCCCATAGTAGCTGATCACCTACAGTAAACGCTGAAATATACTCCGGCCCCATTGTAAGCTTACGAATACGACCAACAGGAATGCTTAGCGTACCAGTTACTTCAGTAGGTGTAAGCTCATTAATCGTTTGCTCACGATCATTCGGAATAACCTTAACCCAGTCGTTCGCCTTCGCTAATTTTTGCTCAATCTCTTCCACTGAAATATCTTTCTTCAGCTTGATCGTTAAGGCCTGGCTATGACAACGCATTGCGCCAATACGCACGCACAGGCCGTCAATAGGGATCGGTGTGTCTTCAATGCCTAGTATTTTGTTTGTCTCGGCGCCAGCTTTCCACTCCTCCCTGCTTTGCCCTGAAGGTAGCTGGGTATCGATCCAAGGAATCAGGCTACCCGCAAGCGGCACACCGAATTGGTCTTTTGGAAACTCATCAGAACGCAGCCTTTCAGCGACCGCTTTGTCGATATCAAGGATTGCGCTTGCAGGGTCTGATAGTGGATTAATTACAGTATTATGAATATCACCCATCTGCGAGATTAGTTCACGCATATGCTTGGCACCAGAACCTGAAGCTGCTTGATAAGTCATGGGTGAAACCCACTCAATCAAGTCTTCAGCAAACAAACCACCTAGCGCAATCAGCATTAAGCTGACCGTACAGTTTCCGCCAACGTAGTTCTTAACGCCTGATGCCAGGCCTTTATCGATCACGTCACGGTTAACAGGATCGAGCACGATAATCGCTTGATCATCCATACGAAGCGCAGAAGCTGCGTCAATCCAGTAGCCGTCCCAGCCTGAGTCTCTCAGTGGCTGAAATACCTCTTTGGTATAATCACCACCCTGACAAGTAATGATGACATCCATTGCTGATAATTCAGCAATGTCGGTTGCGCTCTTAAGCTTTTTCTCACTTTGACCAACATCTGGCGCATCTTGGCCAGCCTGTGAGGTTGTGAAGAAAATAGGCTCAACCAATGAGAAGTCGTTTTCTTCTTTCATGCGCTGCATTAGCACGGAGCCTACCATGCCTCGCCAACCAACAAGTCCTAATTTTTTCATCTTGAAAACTCTTTTAAATAATCCAATAAGTCTGTTTTATCGCTCAAAATCTACAAATAACCAAGGTGCTTCAGCTTTTCTTTTCTCTTCATAAGCCTTGATTGCTTCGACGTTTTCTAGCGTTACGCCAATATCATCCAAACCGTTTAACAAACAGTGCTTACGGAAGTCATCGACTTCGAAGCTGTATACTTTACCACTCGGTGAAGTCACGGTTTGTTGCTCTAAATCAATACTTAGTTCATAACCTTCGTTTGCGA
>NZ_LWFE01001638.1:0-1005 GCF_001635675.1 Oleiphilus sp. HI0061
ATACAACGAGTTTGTAAACACCATGACGCAGAGCCCTGAAGTAGTACAATTGTTACCGTTAGAAGCTGCTGAAGAAAGTGAAATGCAGCATCATTGGGATTATATTTACGAGCCTGAAGCGAAAGACTTACTAGATGGCTTGTTAACGCGTTACGTTGAATCGCAAGTTTATCAAGCGGTTGTTGAAAATGTAGCATGTGAGCAGGCAGCTCGAATGATCGCAATGAAATCTGCAACAGACAACGCGGGCGACATTATCAAGGAATTGCAGTTGGTTTATAACAAAGCGCGTCAAGCAGCGATTACTCAGGAAATTTCTGAGATCGTTAGTGGTGCAGCTGCGGTATAAGTAGTTCCTGGCAAATTTTGTGTATTTAAAGATTAAAAGTTAACGAGGATCCGGACATGAGTAGCGGAAATATCGTACAAATTATTGGAGCTGTAATCGACGTTGAATTCGCGCGCGAATCAGTTCCAAATGTATATGATGCGTTGCAGGTTGATGGTGTTGATACAACACTTGAAGTACAGCAGCAACTAGGTGATGGTATCGTACGTACTATCGCAATGGGTAGTACTGAAGGTCTAAAGCGTGGGCTGAATGTAGATAACACTGGCGCACCAATTTCTGTACCTGTTGGTCCAGAAACTTTGGGTCGTATCATGGACGTTCTAGGACGCCCAATCGACGAGCGTGGTGACATCGGTGAGCAAGAGCGTATGCCTATTCACCGTAAAGCACCTACTTACGCAGAGCAAGCAGCATCGGCTGAATTGCTAGAAACCGGTATCAAAGTAATCGACTTGGTTTGTCCATTCGCTAAGGGTGGTAAAGTTGGTCTATTCGGTGGTGCGGGCGTTGGTAAAACTGTAAACATGATGGAATTGATCAACAACATCGCACTGAAGCACTCTGGTCTTTCAGTATTCGCAGGTGTTGGTGAGCGTACTCGTGAGGGTAACGATTTCTATCACGAAATGCAGGAAGCTGGCGTTGTAAACCTA
>NZ_LWFE01001639.1:0-884 GCF_001635675.1 Oleiphilus sp. HI0061
GATTGCGAACTCTTCGCCGCCATAACGGGCAACAAAGTCCCCGCCTTTCACGCTGCGCTTGATCGTCTCGGCGACAAAGCGTAGTACCCGGTCTCCAACAAGGTGTCCGTGCGCGTCGTTTACACGTTTAAAGAAATCAATATCCAGAAGAATTAAGGCTAAAGGGCTATTATCTAGCTGGGATTTTTTTATCGCAGTACTGAGCTGCTCATCAAAGCCTCTTCTGTTACCTACGCCTGTAAGGCTATCTTGGTAGACCTCTTCGCCCATTTTTTCTAGAGACTCCTGAAGGCTGTTAATCTCTGAACTTAGATGATAAACCTTGCTGAGCGCTTGGTGGTTTCGGGATCTGCACTTCTTTGTTTCTGCTAATAGAACCTGAATAATTGATTGAAGGGAGTTTACCTCGGGGTCATGAGTCAGGTCGTCTGCACAGGAATATAAAGCAGCGCTATAGGACTCCATGCCGCTATTCAGTTCGCTTAATTCGGATTGAAGTAAGGTGATCAAGGCTCTTATCGCTTGACGCATTTCACTAAGCTTTTGTTCAGGAATTTCAACGAAATATTCGTTGAACAAATGTTCACAAGTGCTCGCGGAAAAATCTCCGCCTTTGGATATACGTTTATCAATCGCTTTTTTTAGGTCGAGTTTTCTATCTGCATAATATTCGTACCAAACACTATAGACTTCAGGGGTGGCGGGAATAGACAGTTCATTTATTTTTGCAACAGCTAATCGCAGCCACTTGACGCTCTCGGATAACTCGACATTTTGTCGATTATTTGAGGGCGCGTCAGAATACTTGCTCATGGGTATACCTGTTTAAACTATTACTACATTATATAGTCGAAAAGTAACTGAAATGTTAGCAAAACTTTGTT
>NZ_LWFE01001640.1:0-736 GCF_001635675.1 Oleiphilus sp. HI0061
TTTCCACCAGAACGAAGTGGAAATGTCGACTTACAACTTTGAGCACGCCAATACTGATGCGCTTTTTGCACAGTTTGATACCTGTGAAGCTGAAAGTCAGAAGATGATTGACCAGGGTTTGCCATTACCAGCGTATGAGTTGGTGCTTAAGGCTTCCCACACATTTAACATGCTGGATGCCCGCCATGCGATCTCGGTCACTGAGCGTCAGCGCTATATACTGCGTGTTCGAGGCTTGGCACGATCCGTTGCTCAGGCATATTTTGATAGTCGTAAAGAATTAGGCTTCCCTCTGGCTCCTGAAGGGATTCGTGAAGAAGTCCTTGCCAGCTTAGATAACGCTGGTTCAAAGTCGGACAAAGGAGGCAAGAAATAATGTCTACGCAAGATTTTCTCGTTGAAATCGGGACTGAAGAACTTCCACCGAAAGCACTGAAGAAGCTCTCGGACTCCTTTACCAGTGGTATCGAAGCAGGC
The DNA here is from genome assembly GCF_001635675.1 of Oleiphilus sp. HI0061. Classification (NCBI taxonomy): domain Bacteria; kingdom Pseudomonadati; phylum Pseudomonadota; class Gammaproteobacteria; order Oceanospirillales; family Oleiphilaceae; genus Oleiphilus; species Oleiphilus sp. HI0061. Next base: position 478 of record NZ_LWFE01001640.1, read on the forward strand.
TTAAAAGATGCGGCTTTGAACTATGCTGAGGTAAAGGCTTTCGCTAGCCCCAGACGTTTAGCTGTTCGAGTTAAAGGTTTGGACGTGCAGCAAGCTGATAAGTCAGTTGAAAAGAAAGGCCCGTCAAAGAAAGCCGCTTATGATGCTGAAGGGAATCCTTCTCGCGCCTTGACTGGTTTTACCGGCTCGTTAGGTATTAAGCCTGAAGACCTAGAAGAAATGGAAACGCCGAAAGGAACATGGTTAGTTTACCGCTCGC
>NZ_LWFE01001641.1:0-1211 GCF_001635675.1 Oleiphilus sp. HI0061
ATTTCCCACGAAGTGTGTTCTTTAGCAGGTACGCTTGGCTTGGGTAAATTGGTACTTTTTTATGATGATAACGGCATTTCAATAGACGGTGAAGTCGAAGGTTGGTTCTCTGACGATACACCTAAGCGCTTCGAGTCTTATAACTGGCAAGTTATTCCTAATGTAGATGGTCATGATGCTGATGCCATCGAGGCGGCCATTAAAGAAGCTAAAAGTAATACTACTCAGCCAACTATTATTTGCTGTAAAACAGTAATAGGTTTTGGTTCGCCAAATAAAGAAGGTAAAGAAGATTGTCACGGTGCTCCGTTGGGTGATGATGAAATTGCTGCAACTCGTGAGCGCTTAGGCTGGGCTCATGGTGCTTTTGAAATTCCCGAAGATATATATAATGGCTGGAATGCTCGTGAAGCGGGTTCCAAGGCTGAGAAAGATTGGTCTGCTCGTTTTGATGCATACGCAGAGGTATATCCAGAACTTGCTAGCGAATTCAATCGTCGTTTAGCTGGTGAGCTTCCAGAAGATTTTGCTAAACAAGCAGATCAATACATTAATCAGTTGCAAGAAGATGGTGCAACGATTGCCAGCCGAAAGGCATCGCAGAATTCCTTGAACCAGTTTGGTCCAATGCTTCCTGAATTAATGGGGGGCTCTGCTGATCTTGCTGCGTCTAACCTGACTTTATGGAGTGGCTGTAAGGGCTTGGAAGCTAATGATGCGGCCGGTAACTATATTTATTACGGCGTTCGTGAATTCGGTATGGCTGCGATTATGAATGGCATCGCCTTACACGGCGGATTTGTTCCTTACGGTGCTACTTTCTTAATCTTTATGGAATACGCACGCAATGCTGTACGTATGTCTGCACTCATGAAGCAGCGTGCTATCTATGTATTTACACATGATTCTATTGGTCTGGGCGAAGATGGCCCAACTCATCAGCCGGTCGAGCAGATTTCAAGTTTGCGTCTAACGCCTAACATGAACTGCTGGAGGCCTTGTGATACGGTTGAGTCAGCCGTGTCGTGGAAGCATTCCCTTGAGCGTGCCGATGGCCCATCTTCATTGATTTTCTCGCGGCAAAACCTAGTTCACCAAGAGCGAAGTAAAGAGCAAGTTGCAAATATTGAGCGTGGTGGTTACATCTTGAAAGACTGTGAAGGCTTGCCAGATTTGATTCTGATCGCTACAGGTTCTGAAGTAGGATTGGC
>NZ_LWFE01001642.1:0-1058 GCF_001635675.1 Oleiphilus sp. HI0061
TCAATGTTTCGGTTCCCAGTAATTCCCGTGTTGCTGGGACTCCTTGCAAGGCTATTCTTAGTAAGAATACAAATGAGTCATTATGAAATTCAGTCTATTTTTATGTGCTCTTTGTTTACCAAGCCATTTTGTCCCTCTTAGGAATTAAATTTCATGTTATACCGAGCTGATATAGACGGCTTGAGAGCCTTGTCTGTACTTCTAGTTATTTTCTATCACGCGGATATGACACTTTTCTCTGGCGGTTTTGTTGGCGTCGATGTTTTCTTTGTTATTAGTGGTTTCTTGATAACTACTTTTGTATATGAAGAAGTTAAGAGTGGTAAATTTACCTATATTGGTTTTTACAAACGCCGCATAGCTAGACTGTTTCCTGCAGTGATAGTTTGATTATAATAGGGCCTCATCTTGAAGTTGGGGGAACCGGGAGTCTATCACCGACTATTTTCCTTGATAAAGACGAGTACAAGGAAAGCCTAAAGTTGTTAGTTTTGTTGAATAATGAGTATTTGAAGGCAGCAAATGAATATTTTAAATTGGAGTTTAGTAAAGGCGACGTACCAGTCATCTATCCGACTAAAATATGGAGTAGTAACGGAGGTATAACTCTGCATGATAGCAACTGGTCGTTTTTCAAAGATGCACATCACGTATCAAGAAGCAGTACCAACTATATTACGGCACGCTTGAGGCGAGAATTAGGTGTAATGCCCGCGCAGAATAGTCAATAATATGTAGTATTTATTTTGAGTCGAATAGCGAACTTAGGTTCTATTTACATGAGTAACTTAATATCAATCATGCCATGAAATAGTGGTTGATAGAACAGAATATTGATTGATCAAACTGTTTTAAAAACTTTCTAGCACCGCAGTAGTTTTGGCAGTTAGGAAGTTAACGTCGAAATTTATATACAATCAAGGAATGTTATCTTGAAATACCGTCCCGAAATAGATGGCTTACGAGCGCTTGCAGTTGTCCCCGTTATATTTTTTCACGCAGGATTTTCATTATTTAGCGGTGGGTTTGTTGGTGTAGATGTTTTCTTTGTTATTAGT
>NZ_LWFE01001643.1:0-20741 GCF_001635675.1 Oleiphilus sp. HI0061
TATGATGAAACTGAAGGTCGACAAGATGTCCTTGTTTTCGATGAGTCGATTGCTGCCCAGACCAGCTATGTGACACGAAGTGGTGATGATCTAAAGCTTGTTCTTGGCAATGATGACAGCATCGTCGTTGAAAGCTTCTTTAAAGAAGATGACCCTAATTACGCCTTAACAGCGATTAACTTTTCCGACGGTACTTCATGGGACAGCGATGAAGTGCGAAGCCGAATTCAGGCTGCAACACCGTATGACGATGTCGTTCAAGCGAGTGCAGAAGGTGAGGTCATTAGCGGGCTTGCGGGCAATGATACGATCACAGGTCAAGAGGGGAATGACCAATTCTTCGGTGATGAAGGTAATGACATATTGTCTGGAAACCAAGGGAGTGATGAGCTAAATGGGGGGGATGGGCAAGACACATTATATGGAAATGATGGTGATGACACCTTAATTGGCGGTAATGGCGATGACTATTTATACGGAGGTGCGGGCCATAATATCTATCACTATGCTTTGGGAGATGGGAATGATCAAATTCGTGCAGAAGGTGCTGAAGCGTCTCATCTACTCATATTTTCCGAGACGGTTGACCCAAGTGAAATAGACCTGGTGAATAGCGACGATGATTTGATCATAACCCTGACTGCCAGCGGAGAAACAATCGAAGTCTTTGGCTTTTTCGATACGGATCCAAGCCAGAGAACAAGTCTCTCGATTCAATTTGATGCAACTTCGTCAACATGGTCAGATTCTGAGCTTCGAACTAAAACATTTGAGGCAACAGCGGGCAACGATACCATTCAGGGGACAGCTGACGCTGATACGCTAAGTGGATTGGCGGGAGATGATAATCTAAATGGCTTGGACGGTGATGACATACTCTTAGGCGGAGAAGGGCGCGACACCTTAAATGGAGGTACCGGCAATGATACTTTAGATGGTGGTGCGGGGGACGATTCCCTAACAGGTGGTTTAGGCAATGATACGTATTTATACGGCATTGGGTCCGGTCATGACATTATCGACTTTGATAGTAATTCAAGCCTTGTCGGGAGTAATACCGTCATGTTTGATGAGTCAATTCAAGCGAATGATCTCGAGTTAGAGCGTGTTAAGGATACCCATAATAGTTATCGTGACCACCTGCTTATTACTGTCAAATCTACAGGTGAAACTCTTACTGTCGCACGTTACTTTTCAAACTCTAGTGACGATACGACCAGTACCGGCCAAGTATCTACTTTCGAGTTTTCTGATGGTTCCGAATGGGCTGAAACAGATATCTATGCTTTGATCATTAATTCTATTACCGAAGGTGACGACTATTTTGTTGCAGGTGATGCTGATGACGAAATTGATGGTTTGGCAGGGAATGACAGCATTTTCGGAGGTCAAGGCAACGACCACCTCAGCGGTGGGCAAGGTGACGACTCGTTGCTAGGTTATTCGGGCGCTGACCAATTGTTTGGTAATTCTGGTAATGATTGGCTCTATGGTGGTGAGGGCAATGATGAGTTGAATGGCGGTGCCGGGAATGATTACCTTAATGCCGGCGATGGCGATGATACCGTTAGTATGAATGTGGGTGAAGGCCATGATGAAGTGGTATTCGGTGGTGGCTTAAATACGCTAAACATTCAGGGTGATATCGACGCAAGTGACATTGAATTTAGAATGAAAGGTCGACACTCACTATTTATTAGCGCTGGCGAGGCTTTGGACTGGTCTGTTGAGGTCAGTTTGCATTTTGATAGAGACTATGGAAATTGGCGCTATCAACTTGATCACTTGCTTGTGAATGACACCGAGGTCGAAATTACCGATACGATAGGCGAGGTCATTGATATTTCTGGTGGTTACTATAATGGTTCAGGTTATGTCGTAATTAGGAGTAACGAAACGGAATCTTGGAATTATGCTTTAGGCACTGAGGGTGACGATCTAATTTACGGCACGGATGATGCCGCAATATTTGATGAACTTGAAGGCGGTGCCGGGAATGATCAGCTATATGGCAAAGCAAATAATGACATTCTTCGAGGCGGAGAGGGGCATGACGTTTTAGACGGGGGCGCAGGTGATGATGAACTTTATGGTGGAGACGGCCAAGATACCCTGATTAGTGGCAAAGGGAATGATCGTCTAATGGGCGGCTTTGGGGGCGATGTATATCGTATCTACGCAGGTTCTGGAGTATCTCGTATTTCTGATTTTTCAGAAGACTTTAACATCATTGAAATAGCGAATGATTTAAGCGCACAAAATGCTGCGCTTCACCAAAGTGGTGATGATTTAATGATCTCTTTTGAAACGGGTGAGAATGTCATTGTCTCGAACTATTTCGACTCAGGAATCCCAAGTGGCGTAATTGATGAAATACGCTTTGCCGATAATACTGTCTGGGAATCTGCGTATGTTCAGGCAAACGTTGAAGACCTTCCGCTCTCATACGATGGGCAAGCTCCAGCAGGATTTAACGTTGTAGATCAACCTAACGGGAGTGGCGATTATATCGGTACGAATGATGACGATTTTATTGAGGGTACTGGAGACCAAGAAGTCGTTTATGGGTCTTGGGGGCGAGATATCATCGTTGGCTTTGGTGGTTCTGATGAGTTAGTGGGTAGTAGTGGTGGCGATTTGATAATCGGTGACGGTTTGCTATTTGGTAACGAAGGGGATGACATTTTGGAGTCGAGAAATATGAGCAACGACAATTATGATGGTCGTGCTTTTATGTTTGGCGGTGATGGTGATGATACCTATCGTGTCGGTATAAACAGCGTAAACACCTTTATCTACAACGGCTCTGAAGCGGGTCATTATGGCGCTAGCTTTTCAGGGGGGCCAGGTGGAAGCGCAAGTGACTTTGATGTACTGGAGTTTATGGAAGGCATCTCTCCCGACGATATTAATTTTTATGCTAATGGTTATGGTCTCGAATTAGAAATCGGAAATAATGGCTATGTCGTCACGTTGGCAGATTATTTTGAACCTTTGACATACCAAGGGCAGGGCATAGGTGAAACCGCACCCGTTGACGAAATTCGTTTTGCTGACGGGACAGTTTGGAATCAAAACGACATCACAGACATGTTGGCTAACGCTCCGGTTGATCAAGATATTGAGGGAACTAGTCAGGCTGATACACTTTTAGGTGGTGCTGGTGATGACTGGATCGCAGGTTTTGAAGGCGATGATACTCTGTATGGTGAAGGTGGCGACGATATCTTAGTTGGCGGTGCTGGGAACGATACTTTGTACGGCGGTTCGGGTGAAGATGACTATGATTTCGACCCTGGTTTTGGTCAAGATGTCATTTACAATACTGGAAGCGACTATAATGAGATATGGCTTTACCAGGTTAATGAGTCGGATGTGGCTTATGCAAAGCAAGGCAATGACCTCGTGGTTTCTATTATCGGAACGTCTGATCAGATAACCGTTAAAGACTGGTATGAGTCACCGGAACGAAAAGTAGTAGTGTATTTCGATGATTTGGATATCACACATTCAATCGATCATATTGAGTCATTAGCGACTGACGAGAGTAGTTCGAGCAATAGCGAACCTACCGCTCTAGCGGATACAGCAAACACCGAGGAAGATACTTCCATTATCATTGATGTGTTAGCCAATGACAGCGATATCGATGGTGATAGTCTGAGCATTAGCTCTGCTTCAGCCTCGTATGGTTCGGTTCTCATCAATGGTGATGGAACGCTGAACTACACACCTAATGCCGATTTCAATGGTTTAGATAGCATCAGCTATGAAGTCTCAGATGGTAACGGTAGCACCGCGGCCTCATCGGTATTCGTCACGGTTAACCCCGAAAACGATGCGCCTGTTGCTGTATTCGATACGGCTGCAACGCAGGAAGATACGTCAGTCACGATTGATGTGTTAGCGAATGACAGCGATATCGATGGTGATAGTTTGAGCGTTAGCTCTGCATCAGCGGTAAGTGGTGCTGTTGTAATTAATGGCGATGGAACGCTGAGCTACTCGCCTAATGCAGATTTCAATGGTTTAGATAGCATCAGCTATGAAATCTCAGACGGTAACGGTGGCACCATGACCTCGTCAGTCTCTGTCACAGTGAACCCTGAAAATGATGCGCCTGTTGCTGTTGCAGATGCGGCAGCAACACAGGAGGATACGTCTGTCACCATTAATGTGTTAGCGAATGATGGTGATATCGACGGAGATAGTTTGAGCATTAGCTCTGCATCAGCGTCAAATGGTGCTGTTGTGATTAATGGCGATGGCACACTGAACTATACACCTAATGCAGATTTCAACGGCTTAGATAGCATTAGCTATGAAATCTCAGACGGTAACGGTGGCACGGGGGCCTCGTCGGTATCCGTCACGGTTAACCCCGAAAATGATGTACCAGTTGCTGTAGTCGATACCGCTGTAACGCAGGAAGATGCTTCTGTCACCATTGATGTGTTAGCGAATGATGGCGATATCGACGGAGATAGTTTGAGCATTAGCTCAGCATCAGCGTCAAACGGTGCAGTTGCGATAAATGGCGATGGCACACTAAGTTATGCGCCAAATTCAGACTTTAATGGTCTTGATAGCATTAGCTATGAGGTCTCAGACGGTAACGGTGGCACGGCGACCTCATCGGTATCCGTCACGGTCAACCCTGAAAATGATGCGCCGGTATCAATATCTGATACAGCTGTTACTGATGAAGATACGGCAGTTGTTATCGATGTTCTTGTGAACGATAGTGATATTGATGGTGATAGTTTATCTGTTGTGGCTGCTGCGGCGATTAGCGGTGTCGTAGCTATCAATGGTGATGGAACTATCTCATATACGCCTAGCGCTAATTTCGTAGGAGAAGATTCAATCACCTACGAAGTTTCGGACGGTAATGGTGGAGTCGCCAATTCAACCGTCGCAGTAACTGTAAACTCAACTGAGGATGATCCAATTACTATTGTTGGAACTGGTGCTGCAGAAACTTTAGAGGGTGGAAATAATAACGATAACCTCGCAGCCAAAGGTGGAAAGGACGTTCTATATGGATATGAAGGCAACGACACGCTACACGGTGGTGGCGGTGCCGACTCTCTATATGGCGGCTTGGGAGCAGATACACTAAAAGGTGCTAATGGCTCTGATAAGCTTTACGGGAATGAAGGTAACGATTTGTTGGTGGGTGGTAAAGGCCATGATACCTATTACTACCAAACTGGTGATGGCTATGATCGTATTAATAACGCTTCAAATAACTTCGCGACTGATACTGACAAACTTAGTTTGGAAAGTGTAGGTGATGTCGATGATGTATGGTTCAAAAAGACGAACAACCATCTCGATATTTATGTGCTGGGAAGTGAAGACCACGTTCGAGTTAATAACTGGTACAAGGCAGATAAGTTTAAGCTGGATTCAATTGAGGCGGGTGGCCAAGCCATTGATGCTATTAATATTGAACAGCTTGTAAGTGCGATGGCTTCGTTCGGAGCTCCTTCAGGAGGCAGCATATCGCTGAATTCTGATGAGCAAAACCAAGTCGATACAGCAATAGCGACGGCTTGGGCCTAGAGGCTACATAAAGGGCCTTCGGGCCCTTAAAAACTTTCTCAACTCTTCGGCAAAATAACCACAACCCTAAGCCCCTTAACCTCCCGATTACTCAACTCAATCACACCATTGTGCTTCTTAATAATTTGCGAGCTAATAGCGAGACCTAATCCAAAGCCTCCCGTGCCTCGGTTACGGCTTTTGTCAGCTCGGTAGAAGGGTTTGAGGATCGATTTGAGCTCTTCTTCTGGAATGCCGGGGCCTTCGTCCAAAATCTCTATATGAAGATTGCCAGAGCCCTCATAGAGCTTGAGCTCGATGTTGGCATCGTTGGGGCTGTATTTGATGGCGTTTGTTAGCAGGTTTTCAAATGCCCGGGTTAGCAAGGGCTCGTCACCTTTGATGAGCGCATCGCTTTGTAAATCGGTTTTTAGTGTCAGGTTTTTTTCTTTTAGTTCGAGTTCTGCGTCATCGGTAATGCGGCCCAAGAGTTGTGACAGGGGCAGGCTCTCCATCTGCGTCAATTGCTGGTTGTCAGTTTGCATTAAGGTGAGCAGTTGGTTGATGAGTTCTTCGATACACTGGTTCTGGTGTTCGATTTTGTCTAACAACTTGCCTGGGTCATCAACTGATCTGGCGAGTTCAATCGCGAGTTTTTGGCGAGTGAGTGGGGTTCTTATTTCGTGCGAAATATCACGAAAAAGTTGCTGCTGACTGCTAATTAAGTCAGATACTTTATCAGCCATTTGGTCGAATGCGGTGGCGAGTTGCCCTAGTTCATCTTTGCGTTTGCCAACATCCTGACTGACGCGAATGTCGAGCTTTCCTTGGGATATCTCAAGGCTGGCTTGATGTAACACGCGAATAGGCTTGGCGATAGAGCGTGCTATCCACAGTGAACCTAATAATATGATGATACAAGATGCCAGTAGACGATAGCCGTGCAAAGACTCTGGGTTGAAGCGGGACTGTATATAGCGCGAAGGCATGACTCGCAAGATATAACTTTGCCCGTTTGGTGAGGATATTTGTTGGTCGGCCAAATTTAGCAAGTGTGTTCGATAGGGTTTGTCATCGTGATCGTGATGCTCATCATCATCGTCATCATGATACCTTGGCTTTCGGTGTGGAATTACCGGCGTCTCGTCAGTATGTAATAACACTACGCGTATGCCTTCGCGGCGGGCTAGTTTTCGGTACCAGCGTTTTAGGGCTTTGCCTCCTTGCTGCTCGTATACCTCTATTGCTTCGGGTGCGAGTGAGCGCATCTTGTCTTTTACTTGCTCGACCTTGAATTCATTGACGACGATTTCTTTGGTGATCCAGATATTGGCGAGAATGGTCGCAAAGGTGGTTAGCCAGAAGATCAGAATAATCTTCCAAAACAAGCGATGTTTAAAGATGGATTGAGTCATGCTTAACGCGTCTCCACCTGACCTTGGAATAAATAACCACTGCCACGAATGGTTTTGATGTGTTCGCTATCGAGTTTCTTACGCAGGTTACTCATATGCATATCAATGGCCCGATCATAGAGTGTTAGCTTTCGCCCTAAAGCAAGCTCGGTTAGCTCGGCTTTGGTCATAATTTCATTGGCGTTGCGCATCAGTGCGTGCAGAATATTGAATTCACTGCTGGTAAGTTCTATTTCTTCACCCTCAATTAGGGCTTCACGCGTTTTTAGTTTTAGCTTGATTTTGTCTGAAACCAGCTCACTAGCCTGGTTTGTTGTCTGGCCTTGGTCGATCTCCACGCGTCTTAGCAATGCTTTGATTCGCGCCACCAACTCTCGTGGGTTAAATGGCTTGGGAAGGTAGTCGTCGGCGCCCATCTCAAAGCCTATGATTCTGTCTAGCTCATCACCTTTTGCGGTGAGCATTAATATTGGGCTAGTGATTTGGCCGCGTATATCACGCAACACGCTTAAACCATCTTTGTTAGGCAGCATGATGTCGAGAATGATAACGTCGTAGTGACTTTTTAAAGCCAAGCGTTCACCTTCGACGCCATCGAATGCCGTGGTCATGGTGAAACCTTCTTGTACTAGCAGGCTACTTAGAAGCTCACTGATCTCGGTATCATCTTCAATGAGTAATATATTGGCACTCATATCAAACCTTTATTGATTTACGGAATTGTTTGAAGTCTAGCATAGGCTTTTTACCTTCTATTTAATCTTTACAGAGACTTTACGTTTACTAGACCCCGATTTACATAGCAATGAATACAATGATTATCAGTCGATAACAAATCGATTAAAAAAATCATTGAGAGGAAGAAATCATGAGTAATCGTCTATTTACTAAGAAGAAGTTATTAGGTTTGAGTTTAGCGATGGTCATCGCAGGGTCTGCAGCGGTTGCGACAGCAGGGCCGCACTATAAAGAGCATGGCATGAACCACAAAATGGAAAGAATGCTCAAGCGTCTTGATTTAAGCGAAGAGCAAGAGGTGCAGGTTGAGGAAATTCTGGCTCCCATGAAAGAGCTCAGAAAGGAAAGAAAAGGCTTCCCGAAAATGCGTGCCATGATGTCTTTGGACCCGGACGCTGCCGATTATATGAAGCAAGCAGAAGAGCAGGCGACAAGTGCTGCTGAGAAAGTTAAGGCTAGTATCCTTAATATGGCGAGTGTTCGCCAGCAAGTACACGCGGTGTTAAATGAGGAGCAGAAAGCCGAGCTTAAAGCGATGGTATCGAAGAAGCTAAAGCGAATGGAAGAGCGCTGTGAGGATGACGATTAATTGAGGACATCAGATTTATCGGATGCTAGTTGTTGGTTGTGAAGCTAGACAAGGATGTTTTTTGCGTGGCGAGAGCCACGCTTTTTGTTTTCTTTGGTCTTATGAATATATCTTCAGTACACTCTTAGCTCTTAGTCTTTGATTTCAAAATGGAGCGAGTCAGTGAGTTGCTTGAGGAGAATTCCACGGTGTGTGTCGGAACAGATTAGAGCCATCATTTTTGACCTTGATGGAACGCTGGTCAGCTCGAGTCTCAACTTTGACCGAATGCGAAAAGATGTGGGTTGCCCGCCTGACGAAGATATTTTGGCCTACATCGATGCCCTGCAAGGCAAAGATAAAGAAGCGGCAAATGCCATTGTTTATCAACACGAAATGGCCGATGCGCGATCAGTTGAACTGCTTCCTGGAGTAGAAAGTTTGTTTGAACAGCTTTCTATAGGAGCATTAAAAACTGCGATAGTGACTCGAAATTCAAGAGAAGCAACTCGTCGTAAGTTAGAGCAAGTGGGACTACAAGTTGACACGATATTAACCAGAGAGTGTGCCCCTGCAAAGCCTCACCCAGGAGCCTTGCAGCAACTATGTCGTGAGTGGCAACTCAAACCTTCTGAGGCGGTGTATGTGGGTGATTATCTGTACGACCTATTAGCAGCAGAACATGCTAACATGCATTCCTGTTTATATGCTCAAGATCACTTACCTGATTATGCTGAAAGGGCGGGCTTTGTGTGTAATGACTACGCATCTTTTTTCGATTTATTAGCCTCCTATATAGAAAAAAAATAAAGACAAACGCACCTGCTTGCTTAACTTTGCTTATCTTGCGAGATTGATCTGAATCAATCTTGGATAAAGAAGGCGAATAGGTGCGACAAAATGTCACTTCCTCCATAAAACCTCATCGATATACTCACCTCCAATCGAATCATAGATGAGGTTGAATGAGGGTGTTAGTGTGAGAGTAAATCAAACTTTTCGAAATATTTCGCTATCAGGGAAAACTTGTATTGGTAGTAGTCTCTTGGGCGCTAGCCTTTTGTATGCACTTCCCGCTGTTGCAGACATGGAAGCAAAGCCAGCGGTTGAGCAGCTAGATACGATTAGTGTGACAGCAAATAGAAACGAAGAGTTGACCTTGGATGTGCCCGCCAGTATCGCCGTTAAGGATAGAGGCTCTGTTGATCTTGACCAGGCTAACTACCAAAAAGACTTGTTTAATAGCATTGCAGGCGTTCGTATTATACAGACCGGTTCAACCTTGGGGCATAAAACCAGTATACGTATGCCTTCCAATACAGGGCCTTATTACTTGTTTTTACAGGATGGCATACCGGTACAATCCTCTGGCTTCTTTAACCATAACGGTTTGGCATACACCAACTTTAGTACGGCAGGGTCTGCAGAAGTTTTGAAGGGGGCAGGGACTGCATTGTACGGCTCCGATTCAGTTGCAGGTACTATCAATGTGATTTCCCAAGACCCAAGCTTAAGAGAAGGTTATACCGTCAAAACTGAAGCTGGTGCGCATGGCTTTTATCGTTTAGGCCTAGCAGGAAGCGCAAGCTTGAGTGATGACTCTTCAGTCGGCATTGATATATCGCATAGCGAAAACGATGGCTGGCGAGACCATACTCGCTCAAAACGAAGTGAAGCGAATATTACGCATTTTGTTTCCTTGAATGACAACAATAGCCTGAAAACAGTCTTTGCAATAAACACTACTGAGGCTGATCAGGCCGGTAGTTTAATTGGTTTGGATGCGCTGAAAAACGATACAGAATCGGTGGGTGATATAGAAGCTGCACTAGCTACCGGGATGGATATTCAGCGAAAATTTGATTTTGCCCGTTTGAGTACAGAATGGACGCACTTACTTAATGACGAGATTGAACTGAGTACCATTGCGTACTTGAGAACAAACCGGAACCAGTATGTAGCAACTTGGCAGGGAAACCTTCCTGAGAATGATAGCCAGCAAAAAACGCTTGGCCTCATGTTCAAAGCCGACTATAGCCTAGATAGCCTCCGCTGGACTTTTGGAGCCGACCTTGAATATACCAAGTCTAGTCGAAGCTATGAGCAAACCTTTGACTATGTGCCCAGTGGCTGGGGAAGTAGTGTCGCTGAGGGCTCTATTTATGACTACGACGTGAATTACTTCGCCGTGTCACCCTATACCAGTGCTGCATTTAGTGTTACTGATCACTTAACAGTAGAAGCCGGCCTTCGCTACGACTCCAGCCGTTTTGATTACACGAATAATCTATCTGACGGGCAATATGCATCGTCGAGTTATGCGCGGGCATCGAGCGATAATGACCCTTCATTCAATCACTTAAGTCCTAAACTGAGTTTTAGTTTCCGTCTTGATGATAGTCAGAATATCTATGTTCGCTATGCAAACGGTTTCCGAATACCGCAAGCTTCTCGCTTGTATGCGCTTACAACTGACAATATTGATTTTGATTTAGACCCGGAAGTCAGTGATACCTATGAACTGGGTTATAAGTTGGCAACCACAAATCAGCGTCTCGATTTATCGTTGTATTACATGACGATTGATGACTCAATTGTTCGACGAGAAAACATTGATGGAGATCGTTACTACGAAAATGGTGGCGAGACCACGCATCAGGGGGCAGAGTTATCAATACTACAGACCTTAACAGAGGAATTATCCGCACGATTGGCTTATAGCTACTCGGAGCACGAGTATGTGAACGATGAAGATTATGGCGATAACGAGCAAGCTGAGGCGCCTAACAGTTTGGCTAACTTACGTTTGAACTATTCTCCTCAAAAGGTGCAGGGTTTGACGACTTCATTGGAGCTTGAGCATATTGGTGAGTATTGGATGGATGACAATAACACTAAAAAATATGGCGGCTATACGGTTACACACTTAAAAGCACTATATAAAATTTCTGAACAGCTCAAATTGAGCGCTAAGATTAATAACCTGTCGAATAAAGTGTATGCGGAAAATGCCAGCTTCAGTTACGGCAAAGAGAAGTATACACCAGGGGCTCCGCGTCAGTTATTCGCAGGTATTGAGTATCGGTTTTAAGACATGATGACTAAAGAACGCTCAGGTATTTTTTTCATACTGTGCCTTTTGCTTGCACTCTTATTGACCTGCAACCAAGATGCAGAGGCAGCAAAAAAGCATGGAGCAATGAAAAACAGTTTGCTGCCTGAGTGTCAAGGTATGGCACTTCCATCTGTGCATTGTGGACGCGCTCCATCGTATGCCGAGGGTAAGGATAAAGTGTATGTGGTCTTCTCTCAGAATGGCCATATCTACTTATCTTCATCATCAGATGAAGGGCGCAGCTATACGCCTCCTATTGCTGTTAATCGGCGACCTGAAGCGATTTATGATGATGGCGAGAATAGGCCAAAGATCCTGTTGGGAAAACAACAAGAGATCTTTATCTCATGGACGCATAAGACGCCTGGGCGCTATTCGGGGGATGTGCGTTTTGCTCGTTCACTCGATGGCGGTCAAAATTTTTCTGAACCGATTACGATCAACAATGACAAAGCACTAATCGGTCATCGTTTTGATGCGATGCTGATGGATGGTACAGGGCGTTTATATTTATTCTGGATTGATAAACGAGATAAAAAAGCCGCTCGTGACAGGAATCAAGACTACTTAGGGGGATCGATATATTTCACCTACTCTGACGATGTAGGCGCTAGCTTTCAGCCCGATAAAAAGTGGGTTGATCATAGTTGTGAATGTTGTCGTTTGGCCCTAGCAAATGATTCGAACCAAGATGTAGCGATCTTATGGCGGCATGTATTCCCAGGCAGCATTCGAGACCATGCTATTGCCTATGTCAAAGACTGGAAGTCTATGCAGAACGCTCATCCAGCTAAAGCGGCTATAGATAACTGGGTGATTGAAGGCTGTCCTCACCATGGTCCTGATATGTCTTTTGATCGTGATGACCGCGCACATATTGTCTGGTTTACACAAGGGGATAAACATAAAGGTTTGGTGTACGGTCGCTATAACTTTTCTGAAGGAAGGGCCTTAGACACAATTTCGATTGATTCACTCCCAGGTGCGAGTCGTCCACAGGTCATAGTGCAAGATTCGAATGTGTTCCTACTATGGAAACGCTACAACGGACAAGGTCTCGATTTGATCTTACGTCAGTCCGTGAACTTAGGAAAAGACTGGCTAAAAGAAAAGGTAATCGCAAGTACCACTCATGACTCAGATCACCCTGACCTGATTGAAGTGAAGGGCCGAATTCATGCTATGTGGCATACACAGGCTGAAGGCTTACGCTGGATTAGGGTAGAGTAATGATAAGCGTGAAAAAACTAGCTGTGTTTATATGGGGTTTAATAGTTATAGGGTGGAGCGCTTCGCTTCAGGCAAATGCGAATATAAAGCCCTTTTCAGCGGATAGTCTGATTGCCATTGAAGAATCTCGTAAGGGAGAGGCATTTATATTACTGCTATGGTCAATCGAGTGTCCTCCTTGTCTAAAAGAATTAAAACTTCTAAAGGAATTAACAGGGCAAGGCCTGAATAAGCACTTGTTGCTAGTTTCAACGGACGATATGGAATACCAGACAGATATTGAAGCTTTAATAGCAAACGAAGCGCTTCTTGAGTATGAGCATTGGCTTTTCAATGGCGATTTACCTGAACGTCTTCGCTATAACATCGATCCAGGCTGGTATGGTGAATTGCCCAGAGCCTATATTTACTCCGCTCGCGGGCAGCGGGTTGCACATAGCGGCATGTTGACAAAAGCAATGTTGGAACAGTGGTTGGCTTTAATTCATGCGAACTCTGCACCGGAAAGTACCGATTCACCATGACAACTTCCAAGCCTATACGTATTACCGTTATCGTGTCAGTGCTTGTTCATTGCGGAATGATGTTGGCCGTTTTTCTTACCGTGTCTGGTGGTGTTAGCCTAGATACTGTTAATGTGGATAAGCCATTGCTGCGTCCAGCGCTTGTGATTAGTCATCACCATGTTGCTGCAAAGCCAAAGCCAAAGCCAAAGCCAAAGCCAAAGCCAAAGCCAAAGCCAAAGCCAGAGCCAGAGCCAAAGCCAGAAAATCGATCAGAGAATGAACACTTTAGCTTTCCATCTGAAACCGTTTTGCAAGCGCAAAGCCTGGGTTTAGAAGGTGAATCGATACTTGCCTATAAACAGGAGCTGTTTAAGCTTATTGAGGCACAGAAATTTTATCCGAAGCGCCTCAAAAGAATGCGTAGAGAGGGTGAGGTGACGATTGAATTCACGCTCTTGGCAAATGGCGATTTAAAAGTCATTAAAGTCATCGACTCGCGTGGACATAAACTCTTCAAACAAGCTTCACTGGCATCGCTAAAGAAGGTCGACACTTTCCCACCTTTTCCAAAAGAGTCTACCCGTGCAGAGTGGACCTTTACGGTCGCACTAAACTACAGCCTTCGAATGTAGCGTAGAAGGAGGCTGCCCAAAACGCTTCTGCTTAACCGCTTTCATTGTAGGGTTTAAAAATCTTACAAAATAGCTGTCTTTGAACTACACTCAATAGGGTTTATTTAGCGGCCTTATCAGGGACAGGGGGCTGAACAGAATTCTGTTGAATAGTCGCCTCTGGTTTACGCTCGGTGCGATGTAGTTTGAGATGTACAGGGTAGGTATGGCTTCAAATCTTTTCTCATTTGATTCAATTGCTTTACGGCTGCTAAAGCGCATTTTTCTTATCTATTTCAGCATTACGCTTATCATGACGTTTGCTCATGCTTATTCGGAATACCATCATACAAAAGATGTGGTGAAATCTGAGTTGAAGGAAATCGAAGGAACCTTTACACCCGCGCTCCGCACTGCACTTTGGGCGGTCAATGAGAAACAACTTTCTTCTATTGCTAACGGAATTCTTCAGTTGCCCTTCGTGACGGGTTTGAAAATTGAGAACGGAAAAGGAGAGTCCCTTATTCCTGGAAGTCTAAATGTAGGGGAGGTTGATGCAGGCAGCTTTGAATATAGCTTCGACATTCTGCAAAGCACCCTGAACGATCAGTACGTTTATTTGGCAAAAGTAACCTTTTTGTCTGATAGTCAGGTGGTATTTGATCGTGTGAAATTCGGCTTCTTAATTATTGCAATTAATGCTTTGATGAAAAGTATTATTCTTTGGTGCCTGTTTTTATGGGTCTTTAAAGTAATGCTCTATAAACCTATGCAAAAGTTTGTAGGTGAATTGCATAGTATGGATTTTGATAGTCTTGATAAACGTCGTCTTAACCTTGGCCTGGAACATGATGATGAGCTACAGTCTCTAGAGAATAGCTATAACCAGATGCTCGAAACCTTACAGCAACAGAAGCAGGAATTTGTTGATGCGCAGCAAAGCTACCATCGAGAGTTAGAGCGGAAAGTTCATGAGAGAACTCACGAACTGGAGTTGGCGAATCAGCAGCTAAGTTTTTATGCGAGTACCGACCCGCTTACCTCAATCTATAATCGTCGAAAGTTCTTTGTTCTGGCTGAAAAATATCGGGCTTTAGCCTTGCGCAATAAGCATCCCTTATCCCTTCTGGCTTTGGATTTGGACCACTTTAAGCATATCAATGACGAATACGGGCATGCGGCTGGTGACGAGGTCTTGGTTAAGTTTACTTTGCTTGTTGGCCAGTTATTGCGTGAAAGCGATATCTTCGCTCGCTTTGGAGGAGAAGAGTTTGCGATCTTGTTAGAGAATACCTCCTCTGAAGATGCTGTGACGGTTGCGCAAAACATAATTGATGTGGTTGAAGGTCAATTATTTGAGTTTGAAGGTCATAATATTAAAGTGACTGTATCGGTTGGAATTGCAGAAATGATGATGGCGGATGAAGGCATTGGAGCATTAATCGCGAGAGCGGATAAAGCGCTATACCACGCCAAGGAAAACGGACGTAACCAGCATTTTATCTACGATAGTGGACAGGCGGAATTATAGTTATTGCGATGGATAAAGAGCTTCTGCATGTACAAATAATTAGTGCACTAAAATCGCGTTATGATATTGCGTACTCTGCTGCTAAACAAGCTTATGAAACGGCAACGCACGAAGAGAATGTTGCCGAGAACAAATATGATACGCTTGGGCTGGAAGCTTCTTATTTGGCCGAAGGGCAGGCTCGCCGGATGGCTGAAGCAGAAAACGCACTTAAAACATTTGAACGCTTAAAGCCAAAGAACTTTGGTGAAGACGATGCAATTCAATTTGGTACCTTAATTGGACTGAGAGAGCTCGGCACTGGTCGCGACGAGGCTGCTAGTGAAGTGTTTCTTTCGCCTGTTGCAGGGGGCCTTATAGTCGATTTTAATGGCCGCCAGGTGTTGCTTTTGAGTAAGCTCGCGCCGCTGGGAAAGGCTTTGTTTGGCGCCTATCTCGAGGACGAAGTAGAGCTTGGTGATAAGCGCTATCTAGTCGAAAGTATTAGCTAGTTTAGTGCCCGGGAACGACCATATCTTCGATGGCAGGCACGTTCGCGGTAACAGAGCCATTGTATCGTGCGTAAATATCCGTCATGGTGCCGTCACGGTGAAAGGTTAGCAAGACCTGGTTAAAGGCATCGACATACTCTTTAGAAACTGTTTCTTTGACAAAAATCACATAATATAAGTTCTTAATATCTGGCCCTGCATAACGCACATTCTGCAGCTTGAACTCTTTGATCGTATCAAAGCCGACGACATCCGGTACATAGACCACCCCACGTTTACCAAAGCGATCAGCTTCGAGCATTTTAAACACATGCTCAAAGTCGTTCTCTATGACAACACGAGCCCCAGGGATTTTCTTTGCGAATTTCTCGACCTTTTTCGACATGTTGGTCGGGCCATAGGTGGCGATGGTTAAACCGCTTAACTGCTGACGCGAGCTGTAGTCTAAAGGGTTATCTTTTTTAACAAACAGACCATAGTTCACTACATGAACGGGCAAGCTGTAGTGCCATTTCTTGGCTCGCTCTGTGTTATAGCTCATATTGAATGCAGCGTCCGCACGATGCGCTTCTAGTTCAACAAACATTCGGGGCAAGGGGTTAAATTGAAAGGTGGTGTCTCGCATTAGCTTCTTATTAACCGCCTTAACCAGAGCGGCCACCGGGCCATCAATTTCTTGTGTGGTTTCGTTGATGTAAGCGACAGGAGGATAACTATTAAATGAGACAGGCTTGCCTTTCTCTTGATGAGCCTGAGATAAGGCGCTAAAGCCAAGCATCATACTGACTACGATGAGTGCCGAAGCGATTGAGTGTCTATTTCGGCTAATTTTTATCATTTCCAGTCTTCCGATAACGTGGCTTATGAACGGCGCCATGACTTCTTATGGGGGCTATAAGGCATTAGTTTAGACCATGGTGCTTGGATTGCACCCATCAAGCCTAAATTCAAGGATGACTATTGTTATTGGGATTAAGCCGGCTTCGTTGCCTTTGCTTAAACCTTGTTCCAAGAGAAAAACTTAGCCTAAAAGTATTAAAAAGACGAAAAAACTGTGATGCGTGTCATGTTTTGAGGTCGGTACGCCGGGGGCTAAGCCCTTCGGGTGATCAAACTAAGCCCGGCTAAGCCCTATTATTTGAATCATCAAGACGAACGGCGTTAAGCAAAAAACTTCAGGCCTTTTTGCTTAGCTCCTTTCTAAACTTGTGTTGTGATAACTTTTTCCGATTAGGGCCTCCCTACAAGCCCTATTAGTGAACGCGGCGATTAGGTAGTTCGGCACCTTTCGCCGCTTTTTTTTGTCTGAAATTTAAGCTCAATCAAAAACACCTGACATCGCAGAGCGATTTATTCCGCAGTACTCTCTTGTAAAACGGTGCTAACTGCTTGCTTCTCTAATCAAGTCGTCGATGCTTTTCATATTACTACTATCGCAATAGCTGATACCAAAATTAGCAGAAAAGCTTACATTGCTTTCCTTAAGTTCATAGCTACGGCTTTTAATGAGTTGACTCAGTCGCTCAGCGACTTGCTTGGCATCTTGTGCGTTGCTCTCTGGCAAGATGATGACAAATTCATCGCCACCTATACGGGCAATGATGTCAGCATCTCTAATATCATTTTTTACTAGCTGGGCGATAAACTCCAGGCTGCGGTTGCCTGCATCTAGTCCCTGTTCGGTATTAATCTGGCTAAAGTGGTTGATATCAAAATGGATCAAGCTAATAGGGTGGCCATAGCGGTCGGCTTGCGAGAGTAGTTGCGATGCGTATTGTTGAACGAAGCGAAGATTTGCAATACCGGTTAAATTGTCAGTGAGCACGAACTTTTGCTGCTCGTTATAGGCATTTAGCATCTCATCAGAAAAGAACTTTACGGCGCTAACAACAATAAGAAAAACAATTAGCGCGTTTCCGATAAAAACTCCTTGTGCGATGGAGGGCGGAATGGGGGCCATGTAAGTTTCGACTCGTAGTGTATGGGCCGCGCAAAAGCACAAGCAACCATAAAGCATGACAGCAAGCTTTTTCCATTTTTCCTGGTCATTGAGCAGAAAGTAGACCACGACCGGGAGGCTTAGGAAATAGAGTTGGAAGCCCGTTTCAGCGCCGACAAAGAATATACTCCCCAAGGTAACTTGCAGGCTGGCAATGAGTATCAACCAATAGGCGGAAAGGACAAACTTCTCCTGCCTGACCCAGTAGAATGTTCCGGCATAGCAGAGCGCATATAGGAAATCTGTAAAGCTGCTCAGCGCTTGTTGGTATTGAGTCCATAAAATAGCTGAATAGCATAAGGATACAATCACGCCGACCAGTGACACGCTAATAACGATTCGCTTACGATATTGTGTGCCTAGCTTGGTACTAAGAACTTCTGATTGCTGTGTAGATGCCTTATTTTGCTTCATGCCTGTTTGTTTATCCTAACATGTTGGCCAGTTTGTAGGGGCCTTCCAGTATATTGTGTGTTAACTGAACTTGATTCGATACACCTGTTTTTTGGTATATCTTTTTCAAGCGAGAGCGAACGCACTCTTTAGTGAGCTTGAGCTCTTCGGCGATTTCTGAGCCTGATAGCCCAGATATCACCTTGCTGAGAACTTGTGTCTCGGAGGCGGTCAGGCCATAAAAGTCAGCCAGGACTAGATTGAGCTTCTCAAAGCTGTCTTTCTCGACAGGACGCATCACCACGAGTGAACCTTTCGCTTTCCATATCTTATTTTCATGCGCAGACTTTCGGTAGGGCGTAACACCAATATGCCATTCATTGCCTCCACCNACGTATGCATCTAAACGAATGAAGCCTCCTGGAAACAAATCTATTCCCTGCGAAGCAAGAATGCATTGCATGACAAGGTGCTGTAGCCGCTTGTTGGCGGCAGGGTTCTTCAGTGCGAGGCGGTCATGTTTTAAGGTGAGCACCTCACTCGATTTTGCAAACTCTTCTGCCCGGGCGTTCATAGGTTTGGAGACATAATTCTCCATCACCAAAAAAATAGCAGCTTCAGTACTACTTTTTAGCTGCTCTTGCACCTGGCTTTGTAGCTGGGCAAGTTTGGTTTGGGTGGATATGGTAAAAGCGCGCGTTAGGTGTGGTACAAAGATGCCGAGAATTTTCTTTGTTTGGTTATCAAAATCCTGCTGAGTATCTGGGCGGTAAAAGGTGATGCTGGCAATGAACTGGGTATCTCGATAAAAGCAGGTGCTGATACTATGGAAGCAATCATTTTCACGGAATAGCTCCTGATAGACTTTAGAAGAGCGTTAGCTTTGGCTATCTAATAGCTCTGAGCCTTTTTTGATTGAACTGGTAGACATGTCTTCGACGCTTAGTCTGCGTTCATCAAGGGGGGCGTATTCTTCGCTATATGACTCGATAGTTTTGTCGTTAAATCGATTAGCAACGATACTAAGTTGCTGGGACTTCCTATCAGTAATCGTTAGATAGCCGCCCAGCGCTTCAATTGCATCGCAGATATCGCTGATAACCTCTTCCCATACATCGTCGTAAGCGACCGATTCATATATATGAGCGACAAGGTCGACAATTTTATTGTTGTAGTTCATTGCTATGCCACGAGACCTATAACTGCTGAGCGATCTAGATTTAAGCGCTTGAGAGATCTTTAAGTTGTAAAGATAGTAACGGAATTCCTGAGTAGATTTCCAGTTTAATAAGCGCTAGTTCACAGAATTGGCATTGAATTAGAAAAAAATTCCTGGGTCGCCATTTGGGCGGAGAATTGTCAAGACCCAGACGGGTTCGATTAAGAATATATTCTACGTATAGTAGTACTTGGCTTGCCTGAGCACTGTTTGCACGGATTAGCAACGGTGTTCTGGGCCAGTCACTAGTTAGGCAAGCCTTTTACTTTTGCGCATCGCATTTACAGCTCTTGTTTGGCCTGAATGTTAAGCTGGCCTTGTGCAAAAGTTTTCTCATTATTATTTAGTGTTTTTTCAAGCGCTAGATTCAGTTTTCGCAAGGACGCGGCCCCATTGTTTCTATTCCGATCAAAAAAACTATCTTGAGATAAGCTTAAGAGAAAAACGCTGTTTTTTATATAATTCTTGTTTTGACGACTGCTTAGGTCGTGTACTCATATATGGTATCGAGTGCTAGGTGGTCTTTTTGGAAGTAGTCATCAAAACACTTTAGTACGAGCGGGCTGCGGAGTTTATCTTCTAGTGCTCGTATCTCATCCATGCTCAACCAATGAGCAGCAATAATATCTTTATCGAGCTTATCGCTCTCTTTTTCAAGTGCTTCGGCGGCAAAGCAAAAGCGGTAATAACATACGCCATTTTGTGGGGCGGTATAGGTATATAAGCCAATAAATCCCGTGAGCTTGACGCGCCAGCCGGTCTCTTCCAACGTTTCTCGAATAGCGGCTTCTTGTATGCTTTCACCTTGCTCTATATGACCGGCAGGTTGGTTGAATACGGTTTTCCCATGAGAGCGTTCTTCAACGAGTAACAGCTTGCCATCTCGCTCGACAAGCGTGGCGACGGTTGCATGGGGTGTCCAGGTCATGATTGTGTTAAATCCTTTATATAGTCGGTGTGCCAGTAAAGCGGATATCTTATCAGTGAGCTGAACATTTCAAAATACTGAGAAAGACTTATTTAGTTGTCTCAAGTTCCTTCTCTTGTATATGGAAAGTAGACTGTGTTTTAGCTTGCAAGATCATCTCGGCGGCCTTTTCTGCCATCGCGATAATGGGGGCGTTCGTATTACCGCTAACCAGAGTCGGCATTGCTGAGCCGTCGATTACTCGCAACTTTTTAATACCATGAACTTTCAGCTCACTGTCTACGACAGCCATAGGGTCATTGCCCATTTTGCAGGTGCCGCTAGGGTGATATACCAAGCCTAGCCGTTCTTTACACTTCTTCAAAAGTGCCTCATCTGATTGGATGTTATTACCTGGGTGCAACTCTTCGCCACGATGCCCATCAAAGGCTGGGCTTGCTAATATTTTCC
>NZ_LWFE01001644.1:0-1195 GCF_001635675.1 Oleiphilus sp. HI0061
ATTTAAGGCAAGAGATATAGACTTCAAAGCGGTCCTGGGTAATGAAATGGCTAGCCAGGGAGGCGCAAAGTCTCTCGAGATGGCGACCACGAACGGACAGCACTTGCCTCATGCTAACTCGAGCGGAAGCAATGAGTTGCTTTATCGAACGCCCAGCCAGCCATCTGTTGACGGTAATACCGTTGATACCCAAGAAGAAATGGCAGAGTTTATGAAGAATACCTTGCAATACCAATCCAGCTTCCAGTTTTTGAATGGCAAGTTCAAGTCACTAACCAATGCGATTCGGGGTGAATAAATATGTCTCTTAGTCAGATTTTTGATATTGCCGGATCCGGCATGGCTGCTCAATCTATTCGCTTGAATACCACTGCTAGTAATATTGCTAATGCAGACAGTGCGGCAAGTAGTATTGATGAAGTATATCGCGCCCGAAAGCCCATCTTTTCGGCTGTCCAAGAAGATGCCATGCGCCAGGCAGTTGGTGGGGATTTCTTACAGCAGACGCCTGAGTCGGTAGGTGTTGAAGTAAAAGGGATTGTTGAAAGTGATGCACCTTTGGATATGCGTTACCAGCCTGACCACCCGTTGGCTGATGAGCAGGGATATGTGATGTACCCGAATGTAAATGTCGTTGAAGAGATGGCTGACATGCTTTCTGCTTCTCGAAGCTTTCAAACCAATATTGATGTAATGGATGCGGCAAAAACAATGATGCAGCGTTTGTTAACGCTAGGTCAGTAAGGGGCTAAATCTTATGACAGATATAAATACAACGGTGTCTTCTGCTGATGCTTTATCAGACTACCGCTATGAACCGACGACCAAAACACAAGGTTCGTCTGATCTAGGTCAGAATGAGTTTATGGAGTTGATGATTGCCCAGATGGAGAATCAAAGCCCGCTGGACCCTCAAGATAATGGTGAGTTCATTTCTCAGTTAGCAGAGTTTAGCTCTCTTGAAGAAATGCAGAAACTAAGTTCGCAAGTAGAAAGTTTTGCAACCCAGTATCAGTCTAGTCAGGCTTTGCAGGCTTCTGCAATGGTTGGGCGAACGGTTTTGGTGCCAGGTACTGAAGCTCCCATGGCGGCAGACGGAACAATTAGTGGATTGGTTGATCTTGAAGCCAGTACAGGTTCATTAAAGGTAAGTATCTTTAACGGTTCTGGTGAGTTGGTTAATCAGGTGGATATG
>NZ_LWFE01001645.1:0-1214 GCF_001635675.1 Oleiphilus sp. HI0061
TATAAAGTGATTTCCTGTGCTATCTCTGTGCTCGATAGCCCCCTCCAATATATAAGAAATAATTTCCATATCTCGATGACCATGATTATCAAAACCCGCACCGGGGGAAACCTCATCATCATTGATGACTCTCAGTACCGAAACTCCCATGTGATCGGCGTCGTAATAGTGACCAAACGAAAAGCTATGTTGGCTATTTAACCAAGAAAAGTTGGCCTTACCTCGTTCGTCAGCAGCTCGATAATAAAGCATGACAACTCCTTACTTTTGATGAAAATAGTGACTGAGATCGTTAGTTAGCTTTTTCCAACTGGTCTCGATCATGGGGTAAATCGAAATCTTGTTCAGGCCCTAAAGGAATGACCCCCGTCGGATTGATCGTAAGGTGANTGGCGTAATAGTGGGTTTTGATATGCTCAAAATTCACTGTCTGGGCCACCCCTGGCACTTGATACAGCTCGCGAACATAAGAACTCATCGCGGGGTAACTCGCTATCAGTTGTCTATTGGTTTTAAAGTGTCCAAAATAAACAGCGTCGAATCGAATCAGTGTCGTAAATAGACGCCAGTCAGCTTCGGTTAGTGTTGATCCACACAGATAACGCTGCTTAGACAGTACGCCTTCTACCCAATCTAGGGCATCAAATAATTGATGGTAAGCGTCTTCATAGGCTTCTTGCGTCGTCGCAAAACCTGCACGATAAACACCGTTATTAATGCAGTCATAAATTCGCTCGTTAATCATATCAATCGACTCACGCAAGCCCTCTGGATAATAGTCATCAGTATTGCCAGTTAGGTGATTAAAGGCTGAGTTAAACATGCGAATAATTTCAGACGACTCATTACTGACAATCGTTTGGGTCTGTTTATCCCATAAAACCGGTACCGTAACCCGCCCCTCGTATTGGCTATCAGCGCGCATGTAAAGCTGGTAAGCGTATTGAAAACCGTACAGCGGGTCGGTAACTTCCCAACCGTTTTCTAACATTATCGGGTCGACTACCGTCACATCGATATAATCTTGTAGATTCTTCAGCTGGCGAAAAATCAACGTGCGATGAGCCCATGGGCACGCCAACGAAACATACAAATGGTAGCGGCCTTTCTCTGCCTTAAACCCCTTCTCACCCTGCGGGCCAGGTTGACCATCGGCGGTCAACCAACTTCTGAAGCGACTATCTTGGCGACGAAACTCACCTCCGCTATCGCTC
>NZ_LWFE01001646.1:0-1623 GCF_001635675.1 Oleiphilus sp. HI0061
CTTATTTATCGTTTCAGATGCACGCTTAGCAATATAGCGGTGACTGGTACCGTGAAAACCATAGCGGCGAACATTATGTTCAGAATAAAGCTTGTAGGGTAGTGCGTAAGTATAAGCTTTGGCTGGCATTGTTTGATGGAATGCCGTATCAAATACTGCAACTTGTGGGAGATTAGGGTGCAGCACTTGTAAGCTCTCGATACCCACTATATTGGCTGGATTATGCAATGGAGCAAGGGGGATGCAGGCTTTGATCTGCTCAAGTACTTGTTCGCTAATCACAACAGATTCGCTAAAGATATTACCGCCGTGAACAACTCTATGTCCGATGGCCTTGAGTTCTTCTTTGATTGGAAAGTGCCGAGCAAGTTTCTCTATTGCTGCTTGTAGGGCAAGCGCATGGCTGTTGCCAAGTTCCGAAGATAGGTTTAATAAGAGGGTTTCTTTCTCACCTGAGTGCTTAACAGTAAGTTTGCCTTCTGTCTGATTAAGCGACTCTGCCAAGCCTTCTGCGAGAAGGCTTGTTTCAGGGTGGGTTGAGTAGAGTGCAAACTTTAAAGATGAACTGCCACAATTGATAACAAGAATAAGGGNGTTAGCCATGCTAAATAAACGTTTCCTAAGTTTATTGGGGTGGCCTGAGTACTAATTCTCTGCAGAAATTTCCAAGGCCCTTCGAGATGATTCGAAATAGATCTCATTGATTTGTTTAGCATTTAACTCGAATTTGGCTAATGCTGTCCAGTCTAACTTTTGCCATTCAGACTGTTCAAAGGCAATTGTGGTGGATAGGGCAAGTCCGGCATTACCTTTTAATAGAGTGAGCGCATCATTTATTCCCGGTGCTAATGAAATATGAGAGACGATATCGCTTAGTGATTGATCAAAAAATGCATCAAGGCAAGAAAGCAGGCCGACGGTGTAAAACTGGTCTTTTAGGCTTGGTTCAATATATTCCGATAGCCTTTCACACATTAGTGCACGTACCAGCGCCATATAGTGCAGCGCTTCGGGCTTGTCGTCCAACTTGCTTAATGCCAGCAAGCTGGCCCAGCTCTTAATTTTATCTATGCCCAGTAAGGTGACAGCCTTGTGAATAGAGTCTATGGTGTTGCTTCGTTTAAAGGCGGCGGAGTTAATAAGCTTGAGTAGCTTGAAGCTTAGTGCCGGGTCTCGGGAAATGATGGAGGTTAAGCCATCCATATCAATCTCGGGTGCTTGAATTTCAGAAATTAGGTTAATTATTGTCATTTTTCCTGCAGCGATTTTCTTACCTTTAATTATCTCGGGCTTGGATAAAAAATAGCCTTGGAAGAGGTCGCAGCCAAGTTCGTGGCAGCGCTTAAATTGCTCAGGTGTTTCGATCTTTTCCGCCAGAAGAGTTACGTCATGCTGCTTAAGGTTTTTAATAGTTGCCTGTAATTCATCATCGTCCATTTCAGGTAGTTCTAGTTTAATAATGTCTACCAGTGGCAATATGCGTTGATAACGTTCATCCATAATAAAGTCATCAAGTGCTAGCGTGAAACCGCGTTGTTTAAGCTTTTTTAGGCTGGAAACAACCTTGTCTGTAATTTCGATATTTTCCAGTACTTCTATTACCGCCGTATCAGGGTTGAATAG
>NZ_LWFE01001647.1:0-1612 GCF_001635675.1 Oleiphilus sp. HI0061
GCCATAGCCTTATTGGTGCCGAAGAGTACAAGCAAATTAATGAGTCAGGCCAATCGCTTAAGGACCCACTACTATCCTCAACGCTTTTTATTTCCCTATTTCTGTTTTTTGGTTATTTCTGGACTAAAACCGGACAAACCCTTGGAATGCAGGTTTGGCATTTACGCATACAAAATGAGGACAACACATCAATCAGCTGGAACCAAGCCCTTGTCAGGTTCTTTGTCGCCGGAGTTTCCATTGCCGCATTCGGTCTTGGCTACCTTTGGGTATTCATCGATAAGAAAAATCGAACCTGGCAATGCATCGCATCTGAAAGCAAAGTTATACGAATTCCAAAGCGCAGCTAGACTCTAAATAAGTCAAACCAGCTTTCTCAGGTCAAAAAAAAGCTCTCGACATAATCGAGAGCTTTTTAGACAACAAACAAAAAATTAATCGTGAGCAGAGATAATCCAGTTTGTAGTCGACTCCATATCAGTAATAAACAACTGACCGATTGACTCACCAGTATCGCCGAATGAGATAGAGTGGATATCAATATCACCCTTGAAGCGCGTATTGATTGCAATACCATCCACAAAAGGATTACTACCAGCAAGCAGACCATCTATATTTAAAACAGCATCTTTAACTGCATAGATTTCACGAATAGAGTGCGCAAAACTAAATGATGAAGTGCCATCCAAACCTGTCAAATCGCCACGCTCATTGTGAATTTCCATGTCAGAAATCTGAACACCGGCAATATCAATATATACATCCAGATCTGTAATCTTAAAGTAACGACCCCAGTATATTTTGGAGTCAGCCTTACCCGTATTACCACCTAGAGGTCCAGATCCATCAAAGCCGTTACCATTGTTCTCAAGATGTAAGTCATCAGGACCTAAGTAACCCTGGATACCTAATTGACTAATCAAGGTAGTTGTACCAGCAGCACCTTGGTCGGGACCCTGACCATCAGTATCTAGACCAGCAGAACCTAGCTCATAACTTGAACTTGCCAAGCCAATTGCATCGATTTCAAGACGAAAGTCGACAGCATGCTCTAGGACTAGCTCTGCAGTATGAAAATCGTCTAATCCAAATCTACCGTCAGCTCTATACTGATCGATACCGCCTTCTGAAGCCCAGCCATCAGTAAAGTCAAAATGGATTACCAAATCACCATCACCATATGTGCGCTTATCGTCAATTACAGCGTTATCACGAGTTGAGTCAATACCGTTTGCAACACTAACAAACGTCGTATCAGTATTCCCATCATTTACATACATCTGAGCAATATCACGCATATTGGAAAAACCATATGCAAGCTCATTATCACCGTCGGTACCATCACCGGCGATGTCAATCTCAAGCCGTAAGTTGTCAAGCATCGTACCTGCAGAGCCCGTACCATTACCCAACGAGTTACCACCCATACGGATACCTTGAATCAACAAATAGCCTGCATCGTGATATGCGAACTCTCCGATCTCCCACTGACTTTCTACATCAAGAGTAAGACCTGCCTGACCCGTGACGTCTTGTAGACTATCTTCATCAAGCATTTGGACTTCGGCCATCACATTTGATGACAAAGCAGAAACTGCCGTCACCAAAGCCA
>NZ_LWFE01001648.1:0-1095 GCF_001635675.1 Oleiphilus sp. HI0061
GTGAACCAAAGTTCGTCATCGCTGAACCCGGTATGCGCTGGGTTTTTGTAGCATCGGAAAAAGACATCAACATCTTCGACCTGGCCGATAACGAACAGGCGACCATTAACGGCACCGTTCATTTGCCCGAGAACAGAGACATTATCGGCATGGAACTTTTACTTGGCGGTTCCTCTATATTGGTGACTGAGTCCGGCGGGATTGTTTCTCAATGGTTTATGGTTCGTGACGACAACAACCACTACTCATTACAGCGAATTCGTGACTTCTCAATTGATGAAGATTCTACGGCAGAAATCACATCAATCGCCATTGAACACCGCCGAAAAGGCTTTGCCTCGGTAGATGATAGCGGCACCATTTCTTTGTTCAACACGACTGCTCACAGCACAACATTAGAGAAGAAAGTAAGCGACGCCGCCATCACACATGCCAGCATCGCACCTCGCGCTAACTATGTATTAGTCGAAAATGAGCAAGGTCAGATTAGCTTCTGGCACATTGACAACGAACACCCTGAAATTTCTTTCTCAGCCCTATGGCAAGAAGTTTGGTACGAAGGGTACCAAGAGCCAGAGTACGTTTGGCAGTCTTCAGCCTCTAACAACGACTTTGAACCAAAGTACAGCCTGTCGCCACTTGCCTTTGGTACATTAAAAGCAGCATTTTACGCTATGCTAGTCGCGACGCCACTTGCTATCTGCGGCGCGCTATATACGGCTTACTTCATGGCACCCGCACTGCGTCGTAAAGTGAAGCCTTCGATAGAACTTATGGAAGCACTACCGACGGTTATCCTCGGTTTCTTGGCAGGTCTGTTTTTCGCGCCATTCATGGAAGATCACTTACCAGGCATCTTTGCTTGGCTCTTGATTACCCCGCTCTCTTTACTTGCGTTTGGCTTCATTTGGGTGAACTTACCCGACCGAATTAGACACGCCGTACCGGAAGGCTGGGACCCCGTGCTGTTAATTCCGGTTATCTTGTTAGCCTCGTGGTTCAGTATCGAAATTAGCCCGGTATTGGAAGTCGCCTTCTTTGGCGGCGATATGCGGTCTTGGTTGACCAATGAAATGGGCATCGATTTTGACCAGC
>NZ_LWFE01001649.1:0-941 GCF_001635675.1 Oleiphilus sp. HI0061
AAAAAAGAAGCCCCTTTCGGGGCTAAACCTTGCGACATACAAGGGAAAGAATGTATGGGGTGGGAAGACTGTTTTACGACCTCGTGAGTCCAGCCAACACACCCCGCTTGATAGAACTTTTTTGCTTGCTGCCTAGGCTAGCAAGACCGAATCGCCTTCGAGTTTAACTGGGTAAACAGTTACAGATTTGTCTTCTTCCTCAAGGCATTCGCCTGTCTTAAGGTCAAAGTGCTGTTTGTATAGGGGAGAAGCAACCACGTACTTGCCGGTTAAATCTCCAACAATCCCGCGAGAAAGAACATTTGCCTTACCGCATGGGTCCCAGTTAGATATTGCGAAAATCTTTTCTTCGCTGCTCGGTATGTAGAAGATCGCAACTTGCTCATCGTTTACTAGCGCGCATACGCCTGAATTTTCTACAAGATCGTACTTCGTACAGATAACTTCATTAAGTGCCATTTTGATTTTCTCCTATCTGTGAGTACTGGATTAAGCTGACTTAGCGATTAATTTTGATTTTTCGTCTTCGCTAGCAGGTCTTACTTGACCACGCTCTTCAACGAAAACAACGTTACTATCTTCTTTATCAGAGTTAACAAATTGACGGAAGCGACGTAGTTTTGTTTCGTCTTCGACCGTAGTTTTCCATTCACACTGATAAGTATCGACAACGCTTTGCATCTGAGCTTCAAGTTCAGCTGCAATACCAAGGCTGTCTTCAATAATAACCTCACGAAGGTATTCGATACCGCCTTCAAGGTTGTCCATCCATACAGATGTTCTTTGTAAGCGGTCTGCTGTTTTGATGTAGAACATCAAGAAGCGATCAATATATTTAACTAGCGTTTCGGTACTGATATCGGTCGCAAACAGATCAGCATGTCGTGGCTTCATGCCGCCGTTTCCACAAAGGTAGAGGTTCCAGCCGTTTTCAGTTGCAA
>NZ_LWFE01001650.1:0-828 GCF_001635675.1 Oleiphilus sp. HI0061
TTGATGTTCGGGTTATCGCCGCGACCAATCGTAATATGGCTGATATGCTAGAGCAGGGTGAATTTCGTAATGACCTGTATTATCGGCTTAGCGTTTTTCCTATTCAGGCACCTAGTTTACGCCAGCGAAAAGAGGACATTCCTTTACTTGTAGAGCATATTCTGAATGCTCTGAATTTAAGGTTAGCAAAAAATTTCACCCATATTTCCCCAGCGGCCTTACAGCAGTTGTGTGATTATGATTGGCCTGGCAATATCAGAGAGCTTCAAAACGTCATCGAGCGGGCTGCGATTGTTTGTACGCCACCTATTCTTGATGTTGCCCCCATCCCTTCTGCACCTAAAAAACGAAGAAACTCCCATGCAGCCGTCTTGGTGACGCTTAAAGAGGCGGAAGCAAACCATATTAAAGAGGCGCTGAGACAGACTGGCGGTATGATAGCGGGAAAGCAAGGAGCTGCTGAATTGCTTGATTTGCCACCAAGTACCCTTCGTTCCAAGATGAAAAAGCTTGGTGTTAGTGCTTAAGGTTTAGTTTGTCTAAATCTAAATGTGGGCGCGATATATCGCTTTATGGCGAAATGTCGTGTCTTAATGTCGTTTTTTAATCCTTCTTTTGAACACCTGTTCCTCTGTAAATTTTTAATAAAAACAAAGCTTTATTTGTTTTGTAGGTGCTTGGCCTAAGTGTTGCAATAGTTTTCTTAAATTGAACTATAAATTCTCTAAAGTGTTTTGATTGTCAGTAATTAATCAGCCTGAAGAGAGGCAAACAAAAGGTAGCTATATGACTTCAACTATCCCGGTTGTGGATGTCTCTGATAGTGAA
>NZ_LWFE01001651.1:0-1095 GCF_001635675.1 Oleiphilus sp. HI0061
TTTACACGTAAATCTGTGTAACCTTAATAAATGAATCAAGTGTACGGTAGGGTATATGGTATGTATAAGTTATGTTTTTTTGTGCCTGTCGAGAATGCGGAAAAAGTTAAGGATGCGGTTTTTTTGACAGGTGCAGGTAGGATAGGTTGTTATGATCGGTGTAGCTGGGAAACTTTGGGGGCTGGACAATTTAGACCTTTATCTGGTAGCAAGCCAGCGATTGGTCAGATTGATGAAATTGAAAAAGTTCAAGAGCTAAAGGTTGAATTGGTTTGTTCGGATGAGTGTATCAAACAGGCCGTGTCAGCATTGAAGCAGGCTCATCCTTACGAAGAGCCTGCATACGAAGTATTTCGTTTGGAGGAGGGCTTCTAGTGTTCCCTAGCTCATTAGCTGATTAAGGCTGACTGGTGTGACTCTGAGCACTTCATCAATGGTTGTTAAGCCATTTGCTATTTTATTTGCGCCGCTTAGCCTTAGTGAATACATCCCTTCTTTAATTGCTTCTTTTCTGAGCTCTGCTACTTGACCGCTTTCGTGTATGTGCCCTTTTAAGCTTTCGGATAAGGGCATGATTTCATAAACGCCTGCTCGACCGCGATAGCCTGTTTGTCGACATTCTTGGCAGCCGACGGGTTGTTGCGCATTTTGAGGCAAAGGTGTTTTCCAAGGTCTGGTAAGCATTTTCCAGTCTTCCTCTTCAAGCTCGACAGGTGTCTTGCAGGACGTACAAAGGGTTCTAACCAGCCTTTGGGCCATCACGCCCAATACCGTTGCTTTTATTAGGTATGGAGGGATGCCGAGTTCCATTAATCGCGTGATTGCGCTGGGTGCGTCATTAGTATGCAGTGTCGAAATAACCAGGTGGCCTGTCAGGGCAGCTTGTATTGCCATCTCGGCTGTTTCCAGGTCTCTTATTTCACCAATCATTATGATATCGGGGTCTTGTCGCATAAGGGCTTTAATGCCGCTGGCGAAATCCAGGTCGATATTTTGTTGGATCTGCATCTGATTGAAGGCAGGTTCTACCATTTCAATCGGATCTTCAATCGTGCTGACATTAACTTCGGGTGTCGCGAGTTCACGCAAGGTCGA
>NZ_LWFE01001652.1:0-619 GCF_001635675.1 Oleiphilus sp. HI0061
TGTTCAAAAGGCTGTTTCACTCGAGCTGCTTAAGAAAATCATTGCGATCAGCCATGTCCCGGTATGGGCAAAAGGCATTATGAGCACTGAAGATGCTACTTACCTAAAAGATCTAGGCATCGCAGGGATCGTCGTGTCAAACCATGGCGGCAGAGCCCTGGATGGCGTACCCGCAAGCTTGACGGTACTACCCGACATTCGCCAAGCCTTGGGCGATGAATACCCGATTCTTTTTGACAGTGGCATTCGTAGTGGTGCCGATATATTCAAAGCCATTGCCCTAGGCGCTGATGCCGTTCTGATTGGACGTTTGCAAGTCTATGCCTTAAGCATTGCCGGTGCCTTAGGTGTCGCTCACCTGATCAAGCTACTCAAAGAGGAGCTTGAATACACCATGGCGATGACGGGCTGTCGTACAATCCAAGAAATTCGTCATGCAAACCTTAGAAAGCTGGGGACTCCTTTATGCTAATCGTCATACCCAAAGTGTTATCAAGCGAAGAAGTGAAGCAATTCCGAAGTGCCCTGGATAAATCCTCGTGGCGTGATGGCAGCCAAACCGCCGGTGGCATCGCTATTCACGTCAAACACAATCGTCAACTCGATGACCTGGGCGACA
>NZ_LWFE01001653.1:0-1154 GCF_001635675.1 Oleiphilus sp. HI0061
ATTGTGGGTACACCTGAAGAACTTGTTTCTTCGGCTATTGCTTGGATTAAAGCCAACCCTAAAGCCCAACAACCTTATGATGTAAAAGGCTATAAAGTGCCAGGAGGAAAACCTTCAACGCCTGCCTTAGCGAAGATGTTACCGATTGCACCCGCAATGATGCGCGAAAAAACCAAAGGCACCATGCCAGCTCCTGAGTCGATTCTCTCGGTAATGGTTGAAAGCCTACAAGTTGATGTCGACTCGGCAATGCGCATTGAGACACGATATTTCGTTGAGCTGGTTTGTAGCAAGGTAGCGAAGAATATGATCGGTACTTTCTGGTATCAACTCAATGAAATCAAGGCGGGGGCAGCGCGTCCTGATGGCGTAGAAGCGTCAAAGGTGAGTAAGGTGGGAATTTTGGGCGCCGGTATGATGGGTGCAGGTATTGCCTATTCATCAGCAGCTAAGGGCATTGAGGTCGTGTTAAAAGATGTTTCAGTAGAAAATGCTGAAAAAGGTAAAGAGTATTCTCGGAAGATCCTTGATAAGAAAGTGAAAAAAGGACGCTTGAGCAGTGATAAGCGTGATGCTGCCATGAACGCCATCCTGGCGACCGATAATGCGCAGGACTTGAAAGGCTGTGACCTAGTCATTGAAGCTGTATTTGAAGACAGAATTCTAAAAGCAAAGGTCACACAGGAAGCTGAAGCGCAATTAGAGTCATCAGCTGTATTTGCTTCGAATACCTCTACCTTACCCATTACTGGTCTTGCGGAAGCCTCTGAGCGACCAGAGAACTTTATTGGCCTTCATTTCTTTTCGCCAGTCGACAAAATGCCGCTGGTAGAAATCATCTGTGGTGACAAGACCTCAGATGAAACACTGGCCAAAGCTTATGACTACGTTTTGCAAATTGGTAAAACGCCAATCGTAGTTAATGACAGCCGTGGATTCTTCACTTCCCGTGTTTTCGGCACTTTTGCAAACGAAGGGATCGCCATGTTGGGTGAAGGGATACCGGCCGCAGCGATCGAAAATGCAGCCTTCCTGGCAGGTTTTCCGGTAGGACCGTTGGCAGTGACCGATGAAGTTAGCATGACCTTGATGGAAAAGATTCGTAAGCAAACGATTAAGGATCTTGAAACGGAAGGCAAACCTTATCTGGCGCA
>NZ_LWFE01001654.1:0-10966 GCF_001635675.1 Oleiphilus sp. HI0061
ATTGCAAAAGGGTCCCCTGCACTGCTCAAGGCTTCGGCAAACAAGGTGATACTATCTCGAATAATATCTATCACACGCTGATTTGAGTTGATTCCCGAATCAGTCGACATAGATAAATCCGCTAATAACAAGCAGGAAATATCTCGTTGGCTTTCTTTACGGTGCTTATAAAAGTTGTCATTGCCTGTATTAGTATCAGGCTCAACAATAGATTCGATACAGGCATCCAGATCCAGCTCGCTACCTAAAGGCTGACGGCGAAGCCAATGCTGTTGAAATTTCAAAGCGCTGAATCGATGCCTGAGCTGGTTTGCAGTTTTAGTTAAGTGACCAGGAACGCCACTTGGCTCGGCGTCATCCGCTAGCATGGGCTGCAATAAACAAAAGTCTTCAATATAGACAGACTTTCTGTAATCCCATTCACGAAGGCGTATGCCATCACCAATGGCTAAATCATCGTTATGCGGGGCGGGTAAATCCAGGTCGAACTTGATCTTAGCTGCGCCAGCCCGGCGCTTACGAGAAAGCGTAATAATATCCAGATCTTCTGCAACGGAACTGGCATCATCGTCTACATCCTCTTCCTGAGGTCTGTCTAGATCAACATGCTCCGTCCAGCTGAATAAGCTATCGAGCATAAAGATTAATAAGCCATCGGTCTTCTTGGCATCATCGGTGCGCTGAGCATCTTTACGCGGGCCACGAACTTTCTCAGTCTGGGCACCGCTGCTTTCAGCTGGCAGCTCTTCTTCATCTTCTTCAATCGGTGCAACACTAACCCCATGAATCGGTTCTGGGTAGAGCCATAGGCTAATCGGGAAAGGGTCGCCCGGCGCTTTCGGGAGTGTTTCGACGCTCCCTGGGTCTTTTAGTGCTTGATGTATCGCAAGCTCGCGATCAAGTCTTTCACCCTGTAATTTTTCCAAAGGAGGTCGCAAAGGCAAAACCGCGTCGACAAGGCGGAAATACCGCTCTCTTAACCCCGGTTTTGACTTTAGGATCTCTAGCGTCGCTTGCTGGTTATCGGTAAACCAGTGCGTCACTTTCGGTAGTTGAGCGGCCAAGGCCGTCAACCAGAAATATAAATCTTCGTTTAAAGCTTTGTCTTCAAATAAGGCATGTGATGTTGGCAAACGCAGACTACGTTCATCCTGCCATGCCAATTCACTTCGCTTATGCGTCCCCGCCATACGTTGAATCAGTCTACGACGAAATTTCAGCTCGCGTCCCATTGCACCTTCTATCACTTTGCCTGGGCTTCCGCCGAGAGCACGGTAAAAGGGTGCTAACTGAGCACTCAATTCGACTAAATCTACGCGCGCATCTTCAAACTCAGTTGAAGCTTGTCGCGTAACAAATCGATGCCAAAATTCACCAACTAACTCTTCCATCTAACACCTGATTAAACATCATAGATTATGGTTATGGAGTAAGGTGCAGCCCAAATATCTGACTGCACCTAAGTGGGGTCAATATAGCTGGCTAAGCTTATTCCTAAGTTCTAAGTTCAGCCAACTTGCACTTCACTTATGAAGCTGCTCTTTGCTCACCCTCAGGGATAACTAGACCTTGCTTATCGCCAACAAAGAAGCTTGCGAAGAACATGCCTACACCTGTAGTGAACATCACACCGAAGAACAAACGTACCCAGAAGACAGGATGAAGTTGTTCTTGAGTTGCCATAAAGCTCAGAGCATTTGCGTCATCTGGTAAACGCTGGAGAATAATCTGCCAGACGCCCGCCACTGTTAATGCCAAAGTAATACCGCACATTGCGATACACATTGTCCAGAACGACATACGCTCCAATCTCTGTGCTCTTTCACAGTTGCCGTGAGGGCGACCACGCATAATTGGCATTGAATAGGACATTATCGTCATCACAATCATTGAGTAAGCCCCAAAGAATGCTAGATGTCCGTGAGCTGCAGTAATCTGCGAACCGTGTGTAAAATAGTTCACCGGTGCTAGCGTATGAATGAAGCCCCATACACCTGCGCCCAAGAACGCCATTACCGAAGTACCTAAAGCCCAAGTCAATGCTATCTGGTTGCCATGCTCATGACGACGTTCACGAACCATCTTGAATGCGAACACAACCATCATGAAGAAAGGAATTGGTTCAAGCGCTGAGAAGATAGAACCCAGCCACAACCAGTACTCACCCGGGCCGATCCAGAAGTAGTGGTGCCCCATTCCTATCAGGCCGGTAATCAGTGCTAAAGCAATAATCACATACAACCACTTCTCTATTATCTCACGGTCAACGCCAGTCACTTTGATCAAGGTATAAGCCAAAATAGCACCCATGATCAATTCCCAAACACCTTCAACCCATAGGTGAACAACCCACCACCAGAAGAACTTATCAAGAACCAAGTTACCTGGGTTATAGAAAGAGAATAAGAAGAACACTGCCAAACCAATCAGACCTGTAATCAATACCATGTTGATCACTGTTTTGCGGCCCTTAAGGATGGTCATACCTACATTGAAGATGAACCCGAGACAAACGATGACAATACCAATTTTAGTAATCGTCGGTTGTTCAAGGAATTCTCGCCCCATGGTCGGTAAGAGTTCATTAAAAGTAATATCTGCCAAGGTGCTATAAGGCACTAGCAAATAACCTAGAATGGTCGCAACGCCGGCTGCGGCAAACACCCAAAACAGGATTTTGGCAAGCAAGGGGCTATACAGTTCAGTTTGACTCTCTTCTGGGACAAGGTAGTAAGTTGCTCCCATAAAGCCAAATAATAGCCAAACGATGAGCAAGTTCGTGTGCACCATACGTGCAACGTTAAACGGAATAGCACCTGCTAGAAAGTCACCAACGATATATTGAAGACCCATAATGAGCCCGAATACCGCCTGACCTGCGAACAGAACCATGGCGAAAATAAAATAGTTTTTTGCAACACTCTGCGATTCGTATTTCATAGCAACTCCCTAACCTTGCTTATTCGGTGGCCAGTCATTGTCATCAATGCGCGAGGTCCAGATCAGGAATTGAGAAACGTTATGTACGTCCTCTTCTGATAAATGGAACTGAGGCATTTGACGGCGACCTGGAACATTTAATGGCTGAATCGCCATCCAGTTTTGCATGAAGCTTTCAAATACCGCCTCATCACCGGCACCATATCGATCAAATACATTTGCAAGTTCAGGTGCAAAGTAAGCCCCTTCCCCCATCAAACTGTGACAACCGATACAATTGTTCTTTTCCCATATTTCTTTGCCCTTCACGACAGCTTCGGTAATATTTTCCCGATGATCTCGCTCCGGCAATATCCGCATTGTGTCAAAGGTCAGCCCGACAAGCAGCAGGAAGAAGAACACCCCACCACCATAATAAATATTTCGGGCCATTCCTTTGGTAAAGTTATCAGCCATGTTTGCCTCCTGTTTTTATCTCTTGCGCCGCTTTGAGTAACGGCTACCGAGCCTTTGAAAACCCGGTATACCCTTGACGGTCACCCCACTTGTAATGTGAACCCTCCTCCTTGATATGCTTTTCTGACATTCAATTATTGGGACAGAAAAACAAGCTCACGACTTAGCTATTACAAATACCGTACCAGGATATAGATCATTGTTTTTATTGTTATTTTTCTGATAAACCTTCATTATGACAACACTTTAAAGAAGTCTAAATGACACCCGTGAGTTAAAATGACAACAGAGAATTAGAAAGGCTTAAACAAGCCACACAGCTTCAATCGGGTCAGAACCATAGTCTCAACCAACCTGTTGGCTACACCCTCTCCGGCTCGTTGGCAGGCTAGTACTAGACAAAAATAGAGAGGGGGGGTGTAACCCTATAAGCAAAGCTAAGGGGTTACAGGTTGTGAACAGCAAACGGAAAAAAATCAGACTAGCTTTCTAGCAAAGACTCCCGCGCCCCAAACGCCGCCAAGAAAGGCGAATGCGACGCCGAAGAACACCATGATCAATGCCCGAGTATTAAGCACACTAAGGTCGCCAACACTAAGCATTGATAACA
This sequence comes from Oleiphilus sp. HI0061, assembly GCF_001635675.1. Classification (NCBI taxonomy): domain Bacteria; kingdom Pseudomonadati; phylum Pseudomonadota; class Gammaproteobacteria; order Oceanospirillales; family Oleiphilaceae; genus Oleiphilus; species Oleiphilus sp. HI0061. Next base: position 4,007 of record NZ_LWFE01001654.1, read on the forward strand.
TGGCGACGATAAACCCTACCGTTACGGCATTCAGCACGGGCGCACCGCTCTCCATTAAGGATGTAATAAAACCACCCAAAAAGAAGCTTAGCGCATATGAGCATATGCTGAGAAAGAACCACATCAGGTCTTTGTGTTCACCAATTAATGTGGAGTTTGAAGCAGCTTGACCGATATAAGAGGCAATTAATACATAGGCGAGCTGAGCACTTAGCAGGATCACAATGGTTGCAATACTGCCTAATATTAAAGATCTGAATCTCATGCTCATCGCCCTTTAAAGTATCATGTTAATGACTCGTGCCACGGGAGTAAGTGGTTTTATTAAAGACATTATACTTCCCCGAAGGCTTCGTCATCGGCAAGCGTTTCACTTCCTCAAGCGTTTGCGCATCATAGACAATCAACGCACCGTCCATATCCCAAATACTCATCAGGGCATAGCGACCATCTTTGGTGAATTCAATATGAGCCGCCGTCTTGCCGGGAATAGGCTGCAGTGTTTTAACAATCTCCAATGTCGATTTATCGATAACGTGCATAAGGTCTTTGTTTGGACCAAAGAAAACATCGACCCAGGCATAAGGTGTCTTCTCATGGCTACGCATAAAAAAGCCTGGCCCTTTTGTTTCGATATGCTTAATTGTCTGCCAGTTATCCATATCGATAATGCTGACCTTTCCGTCCTTTAGGTTCGGCGTTGCCATCACTTCTTTGCCTTGATAATCCCAAGTAATCCCTGACCCCAAGTGCGGCATACCCGGGACATCTAGCTCACCAATTTCTTTGCGGGCATCTAGCGAGACGATAATCCCCTCGCCTTCACGTGAGGCACCGAAGAGTAAGCTATAGTCCTGGTTAAAAAAGAAGTCATCTAGATAGGCTGACACTTTGGCCTTTCGAATCGGGAAAGGTTCAGGTGTAACAACGTCCCCCGCTTCTTTGTGATAGCTATGCTCCCAACCAACGAAACCGGCAGGAGGTTTGTCTTCATAGTTTATTTCCCAAACCTCTTTTATATCTTTTAAGGCAGCAATAAAGCTATTTCTTGGCGGTGCATTGTAGACAGCACTGACGCGCGACGTATTACCATCCTTATCCTTAACATCAATCACCTTAATGGGAGACAGATCTTTGGTATCCAGGATCACCAAGTTATTCGGAAGGTAATTCGCCGCCATGGCATAGCGGCCGTCACTCGATACAGCGAGGTTACGTGTATTAATCCCCACCCTGACTTCAGAAACAATCTCTAGATTATAGATATCAAACTTGCTCACCCAGCCATCACGTGAAGCAAAGTAAACAAAGCGACCATCAGGTGAATACTTTGGCCCACCATGTAAGGCAAAGTGGGTTTTAAAACGATGGATAGGCTCAAATGTATCACCATTCAAAACCGTTGCATGATGATCACCTAGCTCAACGACAATGAACAAGTTCATCATATCGGCTTCAAAAACCGGCTTTTCACCTAAGTCGCCAGGCTTGAAAAAGACTTTTTGAGACTGATTAATATCACTCAAATCCCACTTCGGCATCTCTTTCAAAGGCGTATAGATCAGATCACCCAAAGCTTCGATTTCCGCGTCATTAAGCGTACTCATAAATGCTGGCATTTGCGTCGCTACGCGGCCATTTTTAATGACACCTAGCGCTTTATTTTTTCTCAAGCGCTTGAGGTTCCCAGGAAGTAAAGCCGGACCCATTGCACCCAAACGATTCTCACCATGACAGGCCTGACAATGAGTTTGGTATAGCTCCTGCCCCATTCTGCTATTGATATTTACTTCGGGCTCAGACGCGAGCTCCGGTGAGCCTGCAATAGCAAACGAGGAAAATAGACTTAAGAGAAATAACAGCTGTCTCACAATCAACCTACCTTAGTCATCATCTGTTCATGCCTGGAGGCTTCATCAAGCAAAGTAGCCTGATCAAAACCTTCGGTATCCAAAGCATTTACCACTCGGCCAATAACAATCAGTGTTGGCGGCTTGATTTGGTTCGCTAGAACAAATTCTGGCAAATCTGAAATATTGGTTCGATAGGTTCGATGATTCTCTGTGGTGCCGTTACTGATTAGGGCAACCGGCATGTCTTCGGCCAAGCCGTTATTAATTAACTCTCTAGACAGTATTGGTGATGTTTTAATACCCATGTAAATCACAACAGTGTGATCTTCACGTGCCAAAGCCTGCCAAGGTAAATCCAGCGTATCATCCTGAAGATGGCCCGTGATAAAAGTGCAACCATGAACAAAATCCCGGTGAGTTAATGGAATGCCGGAATAAGTCGTACAACCTGAAGCAGCGGTAACACCTGGGACGACTCGGCAAGCAACCCCCGCATCCAACAGTTCCTGAACCTCTTCACCACCACGACCAAAGATAAAAGGGTCACCGCCTTTAAGACGAGCAACCTTCTTGCCGCTCATCGCTTTTTCGACAATCAACTGGTTTATTTGCTCTTGGGGCAAAGCATGGTCGGCACTTTTCTTACCCACATAAATACACTCTGCCCTGGGCGACACTAATTCCATCACTTCAGCACTGACCAAGCGGTCATAAATAACACAGTCAGCCTGCTTGATTAAGCGATGAGCCCTTATGGTTAACAGTTCAGGATCACCCGGTCCGGCGCCGATCAGAGCAACTTCTCCGGGTAGAAAAGGTCGTCTATTTTCAGAACCTTTAGCAAACAATTCTTGTGGGCGTTTTAGGCCAGCATTGGAAAAATTATCTTGATTCATAAGCCTCTCCTAAACAGCCTGAGGTGTAGCGTTTGTACTTTCAAGCAAGTGCGTATTAACTGCCTCGGCACCATCAATATCGTCTTCTGACAAACCAATTTCCTGATTATCCAGATAGCAGCCCGGGTCCTCTCCCCAATATTCACCATCACTACTGAAAGCTCGCACCCTAGTATTACCACCACATATCGCAAAGTAATCACATTTGGCACAACGTCCCTCAATAGGACGTGGACTCATGCGTAGCCCCAGCATTAATTCATCGTCGGTATTTTGCCAAATATCTGAAAACGGGCGTTCTTTGACATTACCCATGTGATGACTCCACCAGAAAGTATCGGGGTGAACATTTCCCAAGTTGTCGATATTGGAAATATTAATTCCTGAAGAATTACCCCCCCAGCGTTCAAGGTGCTCTCTTAACAGTGGCGCACGTTCTGGAAAACGCTTTTCAGCCCACTGAAGTAGGTAAACACCGTCAGCGTCATTGTTCCCGGTAACATATTCAGTCACCTTGCCAGAAACAACATCATTCCAGGCTCGGTCAAATAGCAGATCCATAGCTTCACGCGTTGTCTGAAAATAGGCATCACGCTTACTGTTGCGCTTACCACGGCCGGAATAGTTAAGGTGGGATAAGTAAAACTTCTCTACGCCATGCTCGTCCATTATATCGAGCAGCGCAGTTAAATCGTCACTGTTTTGTTCCGTCAGTGTAAAGCGCCAGCCAGCTTTAATACCGTTCTCTCGACAGAGTTTAATTCCGTTTAAGGCCGCATCAAAACCACCCTGCATCTGGCGAAATTCATCATTATTTTCACGCAAGCCGTCGATGCTGACACCGACATAATTAAAACCAACTTCAGCTATTTTCTTAATGTTGTCTTCGTCGATTAGGGTACCGTTGCTCGACAAGCCAACATAAAAGCCCATGCTTTTCGCTCTTTTTCCAATTTCAAAGATGTCGTCCCGAAGCAAAGGCTCCCCACCTGAAAGAATCAAGACAGGCACACCGTAAGCCTTTAAATCATCCATCACGGTAAAGACTTCTTCGGTGCTTAGTTCGCCTGGAAAGTGAGTATCTGCCGAAATGGAATAACAATGTCTGCAGGTTAGGTTACAACGCCGAATCAGGTTCCAGATAACGACGGGGCCTGGCGGCTTTCGCAATGGCCCTAATGGCGTTTGATCGTGCAGAATTTTCATGTACTGGCTAATTCTAAACATGGCACTTCGCCTTATTCTATTGGTCTCTGTTCAGGTCTTTTTAGCGCTAGGTGGCGCTTCTCTCTGACCGATTCGTAGACCGGTCTTTTTTAATATTTTGGTACTGTAGAGCACATCGCTCGCTCGTAAGTCATCACCCAATAGCTGATTGATCTGCTCTATATATTTCGCAACTTCTTGTTTAGTTTTACCATGAACCATGGCAAAGAGGTTATACCTCCATAGCGGTAAGTGGCGGGGCCTGTGATAACAGTGACTAACAAAGGATAAATCGCCCAAAGCTTGTCCTAATTCACTCACCTTTTCGTCGGACACATCCCACACAGTCATACCGTTTACTTTAAAGCCCAGTTTGTAGTGATTGGGTACTGCAGCGATTCTTCGAATAATCCCTTTATCTAACATACGTTGCAGACGCGCCATCACCTCATCGGCAGATATATTCAACATCAAACCCAGCACATGATAAGGTCGTGGGGCAAGAGGCAAACCCTCCTGAGTCAAGACGATCAACTCGCGATCTATACTCGATAGTGAGTAGTTTTCTTCCTCCTCCATAGGTAAGTCCTCCGCTTGAGGGCGATAAAAATCATTCGAGGTCGAGATAGAATCCAACATAGAACTCCTCCTTCTTCGGCATGTCGTAGACCTTAAATCCTGTCTGACGTTCAATTTCTTCGATCACTCGCCCTTTACCTTCCTGTTCCTCAGTTGCAATCACAAACCACATATTCAATTCGTGAGTCCGTTTGTAGTTGTGAGCAATCTCGGGAAAGCCATTGACGATTTCAGCTACTTCATCAAAGCGCTCTTCCGGTATCGCCATACCGGCAAGTGACAGTGCACCACCCAACTGCTCTGCATGGTACATTGGGCCAAAGCGCGTTAGCGTTTTATCGGCACGCATCTTCTCAACTCGGTCGATCAACTCTGATTCTTTTATGTCCAGCTCTTTTGCAACTTCGGCAAAAGGGTATTCACAAATAGGAAAACCATACTGGAGACGGTTTATGATCTTCAAATCCATGGCATTCATGAATGATTCCCCGCAAGTGATAAGGGTGCAACAAGCGAAGCCAGGTTCGCAACGGGTGAGGCTATTTCAATTTTATGCTGCCTTTGCGAGCGCGTATAAACTCCACCCTTTTGCTTATATTGATGCGTACTAAATAGAATGTTTTTCTCAGTATTTTTAAGCTCGGCCAGCCCTACCAGTTTTTCAATATGTTCTGCAACCAGATTCCGGTCCCGACTGTGAATCATGCAGTAGAGATTATAGGGCCACTCAGGTAACTGTCTTCGACGCTTATAACACAAGCTCACCAAACCGGATTCTTTAAAAATCTTACCAATCCTGTCAGTTTGATCTTCTGGAATATTCCAGACCACCATGGCATTTTCTTTAAAACCAAGTTTGTGATGATTGGTAATCAACCCTATACGCTTAATCAGGCCGCTTTGTACCCAGTAATTGAGCGTATCTATCACCTGCAACTCGGTAACAGCTGAACACTCTTCACCTTGATATTGGCTTAGCGTCTGTGACAGGCGCTCAAAAGGCTTCCGGGTTAAAGGAAAACCATCTTGTATTAGCTCTCGAAGTCGCTGTTGCAAGTAATCAGAAAGGACATCACCGCTCTCAATGAGTCTAATTTTTTCGCCAGACTCACGGTTATTCGTGTTATGAAGGTGCTGAGTGAAGGGGCGATCCGTTTTTCTATCACCCACATGAAACCCCAAGTCGATATGATAAGCCTTTTCCATTGGCAAGCGTAGGATTGGAAAGCCAATCGTCTTTTCCATATCATCCAGTATCAAGTCCAGAAATTTGGGAGTCGGTGCCGTAACAACGAACCACAGATTATAACTATGCTCTCGTCCGTAGTTATGATTCACCTCTTCATATTCGTTAATCTGGGCAGCTACTTTTTCTGTCAGCTCAGATGGAACGCTCACAGCCGCCAAGAGACTAGCCCCGGCTCGCTTATGGTCAAACACCGGCCCTATGCGCGTCAGCATACCGCTATCTTTAAGTGCCAAGAGCTTGGTCAATACATCTGGTTCGGAGCAATTCAACTGCTCTGCCATGTCGGCAAAGGGCCGTGAAGTGATAGGAAAGTTACGTTGATAGGAATCTAATAAACTACTGCTCAAGTCATCCAGAACGACTCTTTCGGGTTCAATACCTGTATTGCTAGGAGCTTGTATATTCATCACATCACCTTTCTTTCTCACTGTTCTTGTTTTTGGAGCGACCGGAGCTTTATAAGCCCAAACGATGCGCCCGAGAGGTAAAGAAAATCCCACTAGGACTTGTCGCCTCAAACTGATTTATTAAATCCAAGGTTTCGGTGTCATAGATATTCACCAAGTTTAAATCTCTGACAGAAGCCCACACATGCTCACCACGTGAAGTAAACTCCATATGAAGCACACCCTTTCCAGGTTTTAGTGTTTTAAATAATGAGCGGCTTTCAGCATCTATTACTTGGAGCGTGTCATTATTTGGATAGGCAAAGTTCACCCAAATTTGGCGACCATCCGGTCTAGCCATGACAAACACTGGCTGACCATGCACATCGATTTTGTCTACTTGCTGCCAAGTGTTCATATCCACCACCAATACTTGGTGCTGCCCAACGGCAGGAACAAATGCATAGTTGCCTGCAACAGCCCAACCTTCCAGGTGAGGCATCTTGTAGACGGGTAGCTTCTGCTCTCCCCGGCCGTAATTTGGCAATATTTTTTCTGGCGGGTTTTCAAGGTGCCATAAGTCAAGTTTCGACATACCATCTTCACCAAACAAGCCTGCGATGTAGTAACGGCCATCGGGTGAGATCAGTGCGTCATAAGGTTGTAAGCCAGTATCTCGGTACTTGGTAAGTTGGGGTTTAGAGCTGTCTTCCCCTGAAAAGTCTGCCACCCATATTTCATGCGTATCGAAGAGACTGAAAACAAATTTCTTTCCGGGTGCATCCACCAAA
>NZ_LWFE01001655.1:0-558 GCF_001635675.1 Oleiphilus sp. HI0061
CCAGTAGTGCCTTACAAGCTTTTCACTATCCAGCTCGTAGGCGACACGTTGAATCTCGGAACGCTTATCGTCTAAAGGATTACGCCAGCCTACTCGGCTAAATTGGATTTTATAAAAATCAGAGCTGCTATCCAGTGCGTTTTGATAGTCGCCATACTCGTCTCGTATCGAACGACCAATGACTTGCGAAAGGTCGCGCTTAACGATCAGCATTGCTTTTTGAATTTGATTCAGCTCTTCGAGATGAACCTGAGTACGATCACTACTTGTGATCGCTGAGTTCAATACCTGCCAGGCGCCCAAACCAATTAATGCAGTAATACCTATCGCGATAAGGACTTCTAGCAATGTGAAGCCTTGTTGAGATGCAAGGGCTTGCTTGATTTTGGTGGAATCCAGCATTAGTAGCGCCCTAACATACTGGAAAGTGTTAGTTTTTTGCTCTTATCGCCACTCTGCTCATCGATAAGATAGACATCTACGTCGAGCTTGTTGATATCGGCATTTGCTGTTTTGCTAACCTTAGAAACCACCTGCCATTCTTGATTCGCAAACTCG
>NZ_LWFE01001656.1:0-659 GCF_001635675.1 Oleiphilus sp. HI0061
ATACGAAGTTATATTGGCCACCTACACCACTCACAACCGTGCCATTTTCTAGGCCATCTGATACAACCGCACCACTCAGCGTCACCATCATGCCGGTGTTTATAAAGCGAGCGTGCTTACGCTGCGCAGATAGGAGCGGATGATTGTAGTCAAGCTGGTTGATATGACCGACACTCGACATACAGATCTTTTCATTTTCCTCTCGACTCATGTCGCGCAAAGCTTGATAAAAGTCTTGAGGCCCTAGATAGAAGCCACCATGCATATAGATACCACCCTTGAGGTTATCACCCAGGCATAGTTCACACACGGAGGCAAAGTTGGCTTGCTCTAACAAGTTAATCGAAAGTGTCGTTTCGCCTATTTTAAGACCATCCTCAGCCCACTGTACGGCATCAGAAAAAATGCCCCAGCGCTGTAGATAAATAAAGTCAGAATGAGTCAGCTGATGAGAAATAATCGACTCATTTAACAAGCACTCAAGTGTAGATGGTGAAACTGTTTCACCAATTTTCCCCTCATTAATCAAGCGCTGTAAATCAAGATCATCATAGACCTTACGCTTTACAATTCCGCTCTTGATTAGGTGCATGAAGCCGTTAACAAACATTTCACTGGAACCATACAAGCCTTTATCGAAGGCATCCACGCCACCATAT
>NZ_LWFE01001657.1:0-677 GCF_001635675.1 Oleiphilus sp. HI0061
CGAACTTAGACAATTTAGAGTTTATTGGCAGTCTGTTCGTTATGAAGGTTGGACAAGTGACGAGCTTCGCCCAATGCCGGTAGTGATTGAGGCGCAATGTAGCGAGCGGAAAGTTCACTTGTTTGACAGCTCGTTTGGCCCCGGCCGCCGCTGTAGTGATCGCCAAGGTGAAGGAATTGTTTTCTGTGGTCGTTCAGAAGTTGATGTGAATCGACGTGGCTTAGAGATAGAGAATAACTCCCTATGTGCAACGATTACCGATAGACAGGGCTCAAGTAGTATTCTGGATTTGGAGGGAGAAGTCCTCATTCACATGTCTTGCCGCCCAAAACGAACACAAAAAATACGAGGCGGTAAGAAAATAAATATAGATTACCTGCTTAGTTCTCAGCAGCCTTATATCGTCTCTACCAAGAAGGTAAAGGGCGGCGATATTGAGCAATTAGTTCCCGAATTATTCAACCACTCTTCTGTCTGTGACCCGGATGCCTAATATTTGATGGAAGGACGACTTTACTTGGTTACAAATCTAACTGCTAATTGATTAGATCTTGATCTATATTTAGAGTGTAAAAGCTATTTTTGAATAGATGCTAGTGTGACCGGTTTGGCATTGATAAGAAACAACCGGGTATTGTTACCTGAGCTTACATAAGCCAACGCTGCGTAGTGGTGTT
>NZ_LWFE01001658.1:0-1020 GCF_001635675.1 Oleiphilus sp. HI0061
TTACTTTCGCAAGGCCTCTATTCCATGAAGAGTACAAGTTAATGTTTCCTTGCCGAGTTGCTTTCTCTAAGGGGCAAAACCGGGTTGTGTTCAACAGCAAGTATTTAGATCTACCGGTTGTTCAGAATGATAGTACCTTAGCGCCATTTTTGAAAAATGCGCCGGCATCGCTACTAAAACAATTTCGTTCAGATGACAGTGTTACTGCGCAGATAAAAAGAATTCTATTGAGTCGTATGGGTGGCAGCTTGGAGATCGAGAATCTTAGCTTTGATCTTGTAGCCAGTGAGTTACATTTAACTACCCACACCGCTCGGCGACGCCTTAAAGATGAGGGTAGTTCATTTAAAGAAATAAAAGACAGTATTCGTCGGGATCAGGCTTTGGTGTTGCTGGCCAAGGCAAACCTGAGTATTAATGACGTTGCTTTGCAGCTCGGCTTTTCAGAAGCAGCAGCATTCAATCGCGCCTTCAAAAAGTGGACAGGGCAAACGCCTGGCGCCTGCCGTGAGCAGCATCGATAGCTGGCTTTCTGGGCTAAGTTTGTCTGGCTGTGCTACTGCGGGTAGAACGGTGGCAAAGAAGCATTGTCTTTGCCTTTCAGGCCGGGTGCTGTTTTAGTGTATTTTTTTAATGCTTCAAGTAAGGCTTGCTGGTCATAGGTCTGAGTTGCATTTTTACTGTAACGATCGTTCTCGAATGCTAATAGTTCGGCAGCAAGCGACTCATCTAAAGCTTTCAGCGAACGCAAGGTAATGGGGGCTGACTTAACGGTGTTTTGTTTTCGCTGGCTCTCGATCCAAGCTAGTACAAGCTTCGGTATGTCACTCGACCCCTTTCTAATTGCTTCAATTAATTGTTTGTAGCTGAGTTCTGAAGTAGTAGAGTCGGGAGCTTGTATCGAGATTAGTTTATTTAAGTCTTGCTTTACTTGCTTCAGTCGTAGAAGTAGGAACAAACTCGTTAGAAGCCAACCAAAGGCGAGTAGTGCGATTATCGCTAGCAAGGCATGCTGATTGC
>NZ_LWFE01001659.1:0-897 GCF_001635675.1 Oleiphilus sp. HI0061
GGGGTAAATGATGTGTTCCTTTTCAAGTACTCGGGTGGCAAGTGTTTCTTCAGTATCCTGATTTAAGACTGGTACAATAGCCTGGATGATGTTCGGGCCGCTATCAAGCTCAGCGGTAACAAAGTGAACACTCACGCCGTGCTCTTTGTCTTTTGCTTCAAGCGCACGCTTATGAGTATGTAGGCCGGGATATTTAGGCAGAAGAGAGGGGTGAATGTTAAGCATTCTTCCTTCAAAACGGCGGACAAAATCATCGGTTAAGATACGCATAAAGCCCGCTAATACCACGAGATCCGGTTGATGCTTCTCAATCGTCTTAATCAGCTCTGCATCAAAAATCTCTCGTTGAGCGAATTTTTGATGTTCGATGACATGAGTATCAATCTCAGCTTTCTTAGCTCGCTCTAGGCCCTTAGCATGGGGCTTATTGGAAATAACAGCGCTGATCTTTCCAGGGATTTCTTCACGTTGATAGGCGTCGATTAAGGCTTGAAGGTTGCTGCCGCTACCCGATATCAAAACAACGACAACAGGATCTCGTCCTTCCATTACTAAGCGCCTAGTCCATTTAGTTGGACTTGCTCTTCGTCGGAAGATGTGTCGGCAATTTCACCAATTACCCAAGCACTTTCGCCTTCAGCTTCTAAAAGCTTGATGGCTGATTCTTCTGAACCGGCTGGAACGGCGATGATCATGCCAACACCGCAGTTGAAGGTGCGATACATTTCAACAGGATTTACGTTACCTGCTGATTGAAGCCATTTGAATACTTCAGGCAATTCCCAGCTCTGGGTCTCGATGACTGCTTTAGTTCCTTCAGGTATTACGCGAGGAATATTCTCAAGTAAGCCACCGCCCGTGATATGTGAAAGGGCATGCACCTCACCTTCTTTGATC
>NZ_LWFE01001660.1:0-741 GCF_001635675.1 Oleiphilus sp. HI0061
CTTTACCAAGGGTATTGAGGCTTGTTCTGTGGATGCAGAAAAAATCGCCAGCAAACATAGCCAAGGAAAATGGACAGTTTCCCGCACCAGCCTTAAAACACGTAACCCTGATAACAAGCCAGATGCCTGGGAGGCGAAAGTACTTGCTGACTTTGAACAGCAACTCAAAGCCGGAAAGCCTGCTACACAGTTAGCAGCGGTGAAAAAAGAAGGGAGTACCTTTCGTATGATGAAGGCTATTCCAACTCAAGGTATGTGCTTGTCGTGTCATGGAGAGAGTCTAACAACAGATATTCAAAAGGCACTCTCGGAACAGTACCCGCACGATAGGGCGGTAGGTTATCAGGAAGGACAGATTCGTGGGGCCTTTAGTTTGTTGCACACCGCGAAGTAAATACGGAAGATATTTCGTTCTGGCCTAATCGATTTGTGAGTGAATAAGTGACAGAATAGCCCCCTTATCTTTGTATGTAGATTTCTGGTGACGATTTAAAAGGAGTTTTCACAATGGCCATCGCGCTTACGCTCCACATATTGGCTGCAACAATTTGGGTTGGCGGAATGTTTTTCGCCTATCTATGTCTTCGTCCTGTTGCAGCAAGCTTATTGGAACCTCCGCTACGTCTAAGTTTGTGGCAAGATACCTTTAAGCGTTTCTTTTTTTGGGTATGGATAGCAGTTGCTGTTTTATTGGTGGGCGGTCATGGCATGATTGCCTTATATGGTGGCTTTGCTTCGATA
>NZ_LWFE01001661.1:0-725 GCF_001635675.1 Oleiphilus sp. HI0061
AATAGAGAGACCGCCTATGATATTGATCGCTAAAATCAACAAACCCGCAATGGCATCACCACGAACAAACTTACTGGCACCATCCATAGAACCATAAAAGTCAGCCTCCGTTGCAATTTCTTCACGACGTGACTTGGCTTCTTCCTGTTCGATAATGCCAGCATTAAGATCAGCATCAATCGCCATCTGTTTACCCGGCATCGCATCGAGCGTAAAGCGCGCACTAACCTCCGAGACCCTGCCAGCACCCTTTGTTACAACAACAAAGTTAATAATCATCAAAATAGCAAAGACAACCAAACCGACAGCGTAATTGCCTCCAATGACAACCTCACCGAAGGCCTCAATCACCTTACCTGCAGCATCGCCACCTTCGTGCCCCTCCAAGAGAACAACACGAGTTGAAGCGACATTTAGCGCCAAACGTAAAAGCGTGGCAACTAACAAAACGGTTGGGAATATCGCGAACTCAACGGGCCGCAGGGAGTAGACACAAACAAGCAAGACAACAAGCGCCAAAGCAATATTGAAGGTAAACAACAAATCAAGCAGGAAAGGAGGAACAGGAAGGGTCATCATCCCCAGGATTGCAATCAATAGCACCGGGATGGCGAGATTACCCTGAGTAAGAACCTTGAATTGTTGAAGCATTGCGGCTTGCTGCATAAATATCACTACCAAGACTGATATCGTCACTAATTTGACGAAAAACAAATATCAGTAAG
>NZ_LWFE01001662.1:0-711 GCF_001635675.1 Oleiphilus sp. HI0061
TAGTCGTAATCGAATGGCTCATAGTAGTCATCGATTTCGGGTAGGTCAGGGTTACCGAAGATATTCGCCAACACACGCATCTTGTTACCTTGACGCGGTGTCAACTTACCATCGTTACCACGGACCCAACCGCCGTTCCATTTTTCCTGGTTTTCCCACTCTTTAGGGAAACCCACGCCTGGCTTAGATTCAACATTGTTAAACCAAGCGTATTCAACACCGTCACGGCTCGTCCATACGTTCTTACAAGTGATAGAACAAGTGTGACAGCCGATACATTTGTCCAGGTTCAGGACCATGCCTATTTGTGCACGTACTTTCATCGCTATGCTCCTCGCTCTTCAGACGACTCGTCCAACCAGTCAACTTTGTCCATCTTACGGACGATTACAAATTCATCTCGGTTACAGCCAACGGTACCGTAGTAGTTAAATCCGTATGCTTGCTGTGCGTAACCACCGATCATGTGAGTAGGCTTCATAACCGCTCTTGTAACAGAGTTATGCATACCACCACGTGTCTTGGTTGTTTCAGCCCCCGGCATATTTATTTGTCGTTCCTGTGCGTGATACATCAAGCTCATACCTTCGTTTACACGCTGGGAAACGACCGCACGACATGCAATGGCACCGTTAACATTGAACACTTCGATCCAATCGTTATCTTCGATGCCTGCTTTTGCTGCATCAACTTCCGAGATCCAAACAATCG
>NZ_LWFE01001663.1:0-755 GCF_001635675.1 Oleiphilus sp. HI0061
TTTCCCCATGCAACAAATCTTGGATCTCATGACCGATATGCAGGTTAATCTGCTTTTTGCTGGCGGTATCGCGTTCACGCTAGGTGCTATTTTCTATGCAAGTAAGAAACCCTTAATGTTGCCTGGAATTTTCAGTTTCCATGAACTCTTCCACGTAATGGTCTTAATTGGTGGCGCCTGTCATTACAGCCTGATTTACAGTGCATTTTCCGCTACGGCGTCAGCCTAAGATGAGCTTAAGCTCTAAAGCACAATGCCTGCTAGAGGAAGAAACGAGTCGTTTTATAAACGATTACCAGGAACACTTCCTTAAAGGTGAAACCAAGCCACCAGAAATTGGCCAACCTTACCTGCTTCATCAGCCTCAAGCCACGCAGGGAGTGCTGCTTGTTCATGGCCTAATGGCTGCCCCGGAAGAAGTGCGAGAGTGGGCTGACTATCTTTATAGCCAAGGCTATACCGTCTACGCGCCACGAATGGACGGGCACGGTACATCGGCAGATGATTTATCTCGCCGTAAAATGAGCGAATGGACGGCGGCGGTTAACCGGGGCCACGAAATACTTAAGCACTGCTGTGAGCATATCGTCATCGCTGGTTTCTCTACTGGCGCTGCGGTGGCACTTAAACAAGTCATTGATAAACCCGACGCCTTTGATGCACTTGTGAGTATCAGCGCGCCGCTCAAGTTTAAAAAGTTCTCTGCTAACTTCGCCAAGCCTGTCAATACCTGGAATAAGGCTCTAAGGCGAATA
>NZ_LWFE01001664.1:0-885 GCF_001635675.1 Oleiphilus sp. HI0061
TGCGCTCTTTAGGTCTGACTGGCTGCGAGCCAGATAGGCCCGAATAAGCGAGATCTCACTATGTAAGTCAATTAATTCACTTGCGCTAGTTTCAATGCAAAGCAAGCGTTGCTTATCAATAAGGAGTTCCAGCTCTTCTAGCAAAGGGGCAATCACTTCAATTTTGTTACTGAAGAACAATGCCCAGATCTTAAGCATAATCGCGCGGGGAGACTGGCTAAATAGCTTTTCGGGTACTTTTCGAAGCCACTCTAAAACGAGTAAGTGATGCCCTTCATGTATTAGGTTGTTACCATTTTTTTCAAGCAATTGTATTAAAAGATCCCAATCTTGAAGTTGAACAACTTGCTCTATCGCTTCATGGGCTTGTTCATGCGTGACAAGCCACTCAATAGCGCTTTTCTGCAATGTTTCTAGAAGTGTTGGTTGCTCTACTTTAATTTTTCGAAGGAGCGACTCTCTAAACATCTCATGATAACGGTACCAGCTATGTTCATTATCTAAGGGGGTAATGAAGAGGTTTGCTCTATAAAGGTGGTCAAGTATCTTCGCAGAACCCTGGATATTAAGCATCGAGTCGCAAAGCTGCGCGTTTAAGCGGAGTAAACATGAAGACCTCAATAAGAAGTCTGAAACATTTTGCGGCTGTTGAGAGAGAATTTCACTCACAATATATTCGCTCAGATGCCTATCATCTGAAAGAAGCCTATCTACAGATATGAGCGACTGGTCAGCCTTGGGAGTGGAGACGGCGGATAGCGCTGCAAGTTGTAATGCGGCTATCCAGCCCTCACTGGATGCAAACAAGGAGTCTACTTGCGCATCACTTAACGATAGATTCATATAATCAAGAAGAAAAGCTTTAGATTCTTCAATAGAGAAGGC
>NZ_LWFE01001665.1:0-43206 GCF_001635675.1 Oleiphilus sp. HI0061
AGAATGAAACTCAACCAAAAACGTATAAATGGATGCAAGGAAATGCCTTCAGTCAGCTATGCGTTAGTCACAATAAAGGACGATAACGATGCTGCTTAAATATAGCTACCCCTCAGTCAAACGGTCTTCAAAGTTTACTGCACTCATACTCGGTACAGCGCTCTCTGGCTGCTCATTTATTGAACTAAACCCTGGAGCCAAGCACATCATCTTTGCCAATGACGAGAACTGCGAATTGATCAATACATTTGAAGCGAGTGTACCGACAGAAAACGCTTTTATTACACGAAGTGATAAAGCCATAAGTGAAGAACTTCAAATTCTGGCACAGAACGCAGCATTTGAGCAAAAGGCAAATGCGATCTGGCCAGAGTCAGAGATTCTTGAGGGAAAACAACGCTTCAAGTTACTGCGATGTGACAGATAAACAAGTGCTTACGAGTACTATACCAACGCAAACAACATGGCGAGCCACAACACTGCTAAAGCCATCATACTCGCAGCAAAGCTCGCAAACCTTAGGCTGACATTGTTGTTACCCAAGTGGACAAAAGAATGTACTAGCCGCAAAGCCACATACAACCAAGCAGCGACAACTGACACAAGACCAACGCTATCCGTGATATAAGTGAGTATAACCCCAACATAAAATAAGGGTGGTACCTCAAAGTGGTTATGAATATGGCGAGTGAGAATATGGAGCCTTTGCGGCTCCTGCCCTTCATTGTATGAACGATAGTACTTCATACTAACTTCACCGCGTTTAATTGCCGCAAAGCGTGTTAACCCTAGTTTAAAAACTAAAAAAGAGGTTAATAAAAACATCGCGATAGCGGGATAGATAATTCTAACTGTATCCATAAAAGTCTCGTCTATTGTTGTGGAGTACCTATCTATTGTGCGGTATTGACTAATGCACAAACGCAAGACCACATTCACATAAAGCGAGACCTTGGTCAATCACTTGTATAGACTTGAAACTCTGTAGATCACTCAGAGAAACAAAGCACCAGAGAGCCCTTAAGACTCTAACGACTCGATAAAAGCCTGCATAAACCTGGCCGCCTCTGCACCGCTGGCTGCGCGATGATCAAAGCTCAGCGATATAGGCATAACTCGACCAACCTTTATCTGTCCGTTTTCAACGACAGGCTCATCACGAATTTTCCCCACACCCATGATCGAAACCTGTGGCGGAACAATTATAGGTGTAGCGTAACGCCCGCTTAACGAGCCAAAGTTGCTTAGACTAATCGTTGCACCAAGTAGCTTTTGAGGCTTAATCGTACGGTCATGAACTGATTGAATCTGTTTCTTCATGATTTTTCTGATTCTAGCATCGTCTAGAGTTTGCACCTTTCGAATCACCGGAACGTATAAACCCTGCGCGGAATTAACCGCCACACCTAAATGAATATCTTCGAATAACTGAATACCTAAAGCTTCCTCATCAAACCAGGCATTGAGTATTGGCTCCTTCATACACGCAAAGACAAGTGCCTTAATACATCGGAGCGTGATGTCCTCACTTTTCTTCCAAGTACAAATATTGGCATCATCGAACAGCGTTACGGCTGGAATGTGTTCATGAGATTTACTCATCGTTTGCGCCATGACTTTCCTGGCACCTGTTAATTTAGTGATTGAATCACCACATCTCCCAGGAGAACTTCCTTTCAGCTCATTCTTCTTGTAATGAGCTTCCAGAATTCCTTTCTCTGTAAGCATCCCATAAGACTTTTCACTGAGCTGTTCTGTCAGGCCTATTTTTTCTGCAAAGACCCTGACAGAAGGCGGCGCATTTAAAGTCTGTTTCTGCTTTAAAAGCGCACTGTCAGGCGGGCTGGCATGATCAACAATCATATCCTCATATTGATCGACATCCTTTTCACCTTCTGCAGTTTGCAAACTTCCAACGACCGATACGCTCTTTTGCACATTTTGAGAGACGCCTAGATACTCCGATATCGAAGTATCTTTACCTATCGGGGACTCAGCATTTTCCTTCTCAGTGTATTCTAATAACACTGAACCCACATCAACCATGTCGCCCGCTTTACAGTGAATTTTCCCGATTCTAGCTTCCACAGGAGATGGAATTTCCACAATAGCTTTTGCCGTTTCGACAACTAAAATCAACTGATCAACCAAGACCATATCGCCAGGCTTAATCTTCCACTCAATAATTTCTGCACCCTGGAGGCCTTCACCGAGATCAGGTAGATAAAATTTGCTCATAGCTAAGCCTCCTTGTTTCCGTCTGCGTCAACCGGTGTTGCGGCCCTGCACATCACCGCTGCCAATTCGGTTATTTGCTCTACGCCGGGCAGGTAGTTTGATTCGTTACGAAAATATGGCATTACCGTGTCATAACCAGTGATTCTCGCCACGGGTTCCCTTAAGTAAGGGAAGGCTCTTTCAGAAAGCGTTGCTGCAATCTCCGCACCCAGCCCACAGCTTCTTGGCGCCTCATGAATAACTATGCAGCGACCAGTTTTTTGAACCGACTGGATAATAGTATCGTGGTCTATAGGAGAAATACTGGCAACGTCTATCACCTCACACTCAATCCCATCCCTAGCCAATAAACTTGCCGCTTGCATAGTTTCATTTATGCTCGCCCCCCATGAGACTAAAGTCATATCCCTTCCTTGACGCAATAGAAAGGACTTATCCAATGGCAAGCCTTCACCATCATCCTTTACCTCACTATGAAATAAACGATAAATGCGTTTTGGCTCCAAAAATATAACAGGGTCATTGGAACGAATCGCTGACAAAAGCAGTCCATAAGCCCTTTTTGGAGAGCTAGGCTGTATAACCCGAATACCCGGAATATGTGCAAACATTGCCTCGGTACTTTCACTATGATGTTCGGGTGCATGAATTCCCCCGCCATAGGGGGCGCGAATAACCATTGGGCAAGAAAGGCGCCCACGTGTGCGATTACGCATACGTGAAGCATGGCTAACCAAGTGCTCCATTGCAGCATAAATGAAGCCCATAAACTGTATTTCTGCAACCGGACGCAGGCCTTGAGCTGCCATTCCTATAGTCATGCCTGCAATCATCGTTTCAGCTAGTGGTGTATCCATAACCCGACGCACACCAAATGCTTCTCGTAAGCCCTCCGTTGCGCGAAAAACACCGCCATTAACGGCAACATCTTCGCCAAGCACAACCACTTCTTCACTTTCTGCCATTGCGCGATGCAATGCCATATTAACGGCCTCAATAATACAAACCTTCGATGCGCCAACACTTTCAGGAGCACAGTCATCTATTGCTTTAGTAAGATTCATATCATTCATGGCTATGCCCCTCCATATCAACTGGCTTCAACTTATCCTGAGCGTCGGTATTTTCAAACCTTGTCCCTTCACATTGCGGGCTTATTTTTTTAGTGTTTTTCATACCAAGCAATTTGACCTGCGCGTATTGGTCAAGCAGTGGCTCAGGTAGTGTTTCGAAGAGATAATCAAACATCGCCTCAGGTACGTCATCCTCCTCTATAAGATAGGCTTCAACAGCCTCACTAATTTTCTTCTTAATTCGTATGAGAAGTTCTTTCTCCTTGGATTCCGACCAGTATCCTTTAGACAGTAAAAAAGTTTTTAGTCTTGAAATAGGCTCCTTGTCCCAGGCTGACTTCAGCTCAGAATCACTGCGATAACGTGAAGCATCATCGGCGGTAGTATGATCCCCTAAGCGATAACTCACCGCTTCAATAAGCGTTGCACCTTTACCTGCGTAGGCTTTCTCCAGTGCTATATTGACTGCATGACGCACGGCAAAATAGTCGTTACCATCAACAACCAGTCCCTCAATCCCGGCGCCAATCGCTTTTTGGGCAATCGTTTGCGCGCCGCACTGAATATCGCGGGGGGTCGAAATAGCCCATTGATTGTTATTTACAACCATTACCAAGGGTAGTTGCCACGCCCCTGCCAGATTTAGTGTTTCGAGAAAGTCGCCTTTCGAGGTCGCGCCCTCACCACACGTAACAAGAGATGCTTGATGTATGCCTTTGGTTTTCAGAGCAACAGCTGCACCGGCAGCGTGGCCATATTGTGTCGCTATTGGCACACAAACAGGGAAATCATTTGGGCATGATTTATAATCACTACCACGTTCCAAGCCTCCCCAATACATCAACATCTCTTTTAAAGACACCCCTCGCAAATATTGGGTAGCGAAGTCGCGGTAATAAGGCGCAAAAATATCATCTGGGCTGAGCGCCATACCAATGGCCGTACCAATTGCTTCCTGGCCTAGAACTGAAGGGTAAGTTCCAAGCTTGCCAGTTCGTTGTAAAGCGATAGCCTTATGGTCAAAAGCTCTGATCAAAACCATCGTTTCATAAGCTTTTAGCATTTCTTCTTTGAGCAGTAGAGAATCCGGTAAAGACTGCTTAAGCTGCCCGTCATCGCCAAGAAATTTCGAAAAACTTACATCAAACCTAAGGTTTTCTTCAAAAGTATAAGATTTCATACCGCCTCCTCTATGCTGCAAAGTCTTGAAGACGAGTCAATTTTTCTTCGGCTAGCTGGTCGGCAACAACACTTGTTGCCCTGCCTTTTGAGCTTGAGCCTTGATAAACCTCTTCTAAGGTTCGACCTATCTGCAATATTTTTTCATGTATTCTGGCCTGTAAAACTTCATTTCTTGAAACCAGCTCAAAGTCCGAACGCAAAGACTCACTGTGGGTTAGCGAGGCATAAATCAAACCTCCAGAGTTAATCACGTAATCGGGAGCGTACAATATTCCCTTTTCATGCAGGCGCTGCCCAAGCTCAGGTTTCGCTAATTGAACGTTTGCTGACCCGGCAATTATTCGGCAGCTCAAACGTTCAAGGGAAGACTCATTGATGACATTACTTAAACCGCAGGGGGCAAAGACAACGCATGGCTCCTGAACAATCTGCTCAGGGCTGACTGCGTGACTTGCAAACTCTCTTAAGGCGGACTCAACCCTTTCTCTATTAATATCAGCCACAACAATCTCTGCACCAGATTCTGCGAGCAGCAAACCAAGTTCGTAACCAACATTGCCAATTCCCTGAATAGCAATACGTAGACCTTTTAAGCTTTCTGTTC
This sequence comes from Oleiphilus sp. HI0061, assembly GCF_001635675.1. NCBI lineage: Bacteria > Pseudomonadati > Pseudomonadota > Gammaproteobacteria > Oceanospirillales > Oleiphilaceae > Oleiphilus > Oleiphilus sp. HI0061. The sequence continues at coordinate 5,098 of NZ_LWFE01001665.1, forward strand.
CTAACTTGAAATTGACGCTTGCCTTTATTCCTTCAAATACACCAGCAGCGGTATAACTTGACGGGTTACCAGCATCACTCGTACTGGTAACATGCGATGTCACAGTCTGAATAATATCCATTTCTCTCGCACTGGTGCCGGAGTCAATCGCAGTAATATACCGACCGTTTAAGGATTCAACAAAGCGCCCGAACTCACTAAATAATGACCTTCGATCAAAGTGACGATCAGGAACCATGATGACCGACTTGCCACCGCCTTGAGGAAGCTCTGCCAAGGCAGCTTTGTAGCTCATGCCTTTAGCTAAGTTCAGCGCATCTTGAAGGGCGTGTGATTCACTTGGGTATTTAATAAAACGGCAGCCGCCCAGTGCAGGACCCAGTGCAGTATTGTGGATGGCAATGAATGCCCTGAGACCGCTACTAACATCGTACCTAACGTGCAGCTCATTGACCTGGTGTTGATCCAGTAATTCAAACATGATGCTATCCTCTCAGAATAACTTACGATTGTTTGAATATATACTGGCTTATGACCACGACTACTCAAACAAGTCGTAAGAGGTGGTAACCTCGCGTCGATAGAGGGAACGCGCAAATATAAATTTTGGTGTGATGCAAAAACTGTTTATTTTTTGCACACTACAGTTCGAGTATAAAGCGACTTAAAAGGCTCTGTGAAGGGAAAGTAACAAATATTTACGAGATCACATACAGGGGGAAATAGGCTTTTTCTTTTTTTAAAGTGGTAATAGGGCAGCTATATCGCTTGAATTTCAGCAATGCAGCTTGCGCACAAACAACATAAACCATTACCAAATTTTGATGCTTCAGCACGTTGATTAGAGTTCAAGTTAACGGAGGCGCACCAACAAGGCTCTTCCCGAATACTAACAGTATTAGGTGGTATCATAGCCCCCGTTGAAAGGTCTTTTTTAATGACATTCAAGCATAGGTTTGCTTTGCCACATCTGGGGCAAATATCTTCTTTAGGGGGATGCAGTTCAGTCATAGAAAGCTAAACACCTAGGCAAGCCCTCGTTAAAATCAATTAACGAGAAGTACTGCCCTTTCCTTTACTCTTACGTGTTGAGTTTTTACCACGGCGGTTACCAAATTCTCTGGATTTGGTAATACGGGCTTTTTTAGCTCTCTGCTTCTCATTCATTTTGTTAGTCGGACTAGCGAAAGGGTTATCACTCGACTTAAATTCAAAACGAATTGGTGTACCTTTAATCTTAAGTACTTTCCTGAAGCTCTTCTCTAGATAACGTTTGTAGCTATCTGGCAGGTCATCAGTCTTAGATCCATGCACTACGATGATAGGCGGATTTGATCCCCCCTGGTGAGCATGACGAAGCTTGACCCGTCGGCCACGAACAATTGGTGGTTGGTGATCAGATACTAAATCTGAAAGCAACTCTGTCAAACGTTTGGTCGGCCACTTATCGAAAGCAGATTTATAACCCTGGTCGATAGACTTATATAAATCCCCCACCCCGGTTCCATGTTTGGCTGAGATGAAATGAATTGGAGCATAGTCAAGGAAAACTAAACGTCTATCCAACTCTCTCTTTACTGATTTTTTGTCATCTTGGGTCATTCCATCCCACTTATTGACCGCCAATACCAGCGCTCGCCCGGCATCCATAGCAAAGCCAATCAGGTGAAGATCCTGCTCAACGACACCTTCTCTGGCATCGATAACGACAACAACAACGTTGGCATCTTGTATCGCTTGCAAGGTCTTGATGATGGAGAATTTCTCTACCGCCTCTTTAACATTTTTCCTACGGCGCACACCTGCCGTATCGATCAAGGTATAGGGCTTTTCTCGGCGTTCGTAAGGAATATAGACGCTATCTCTCGTGGTACCAGGTTGATCATAAACAACAACACGGTCTTCACCAAGCAGTCGATTAACCAAGGTAGACTTACCAACATTTGGTCGTCCGATAATACCAATTTTACAACCATTTGCTTCATCATCTTCCTCGATTTGTTCCGGGAAGTCCTCCATTGCATCTTCGATCAGCGATTTAACACCGCGGTTATGAGAGGCTGCGGTTAAGCGCAGCTTCTCCATACCCAGCGAGTAGAAATCATTGGCAACAGTATCAGCATTAAGGCCATCAATTTTATTAACAACCAGGGTATAAGGTTTTCCCGTTTGTCGGATATGACGAGCTATCTCTTCATCAATAGGGGTCAATCCATCCCGGCCATCCACAACAAAGAAGATTAGATCAGCCTCTTCTATTGCCAACAAGGACTGCTCAGCCATGACAGCATCGATCCCGACTTCATCACCACTTATACCACCGGTATCGATAGTAATGAACTTCTTATCCAACGCCACTCCAGAGCCGTACTTACGATCCCGAGTTAAGCCTGCGTAGTCTGCGACAATTGCATCTTTTGTTTTGGTCAAACGATTGAATAAGGTAGATTTACCTACATTAGGACGACCTACTAGCGCTATTACAGGAACCATCTATCTACCTTTAATCTCTATATTCGTTAGACGACTCTTCGAAAAGTCTTCTATTTCTAAACCTCGAACCCAAGGGTCTAAGGTCCTTTACCTTCGAATTCAACTGATACGATACTATGTCACCAGAACGTGCATAAACATATAGCCGGTCGCCCTTTACAATCATCTCACCCATGACACCATCACTGTCAGGGTATTTCCGTGCAAGTACTTTTCCATCCAGCACTGATAGCACATGGATATAGCCCTCGAAATCAGCGGCCATCACAAACTGGTCAAAGACCACTGGTGAGCCTAAACGACGATATAAGAACTCTTCATTTCGCCACAACTCCTTTCCACTTTGCTTATCAAGCGCAATAATCTCACCTTTATCCGTGGTAACAAAGAGCTTGCCAAAGCCTAACGCGAGCTTGTTAAAAGATGAAATTTCTTTAGACCAAATTTCCTGCCCATCGAGCGCACTTAAAGCAAATATTTTACCTTGGTAAGCGGCTGCATAAAGGGTATCACCATCAAGCAAAGGCTGACCATCCGAGTCGACCAAACGCTCTAGTTCTGTGCGCCCTTTTGGTAGAGCAAGTGTTGCTTTCCAGAGAGGCAAACCAATGTCGTTCCTCAATGTGAGCAACTCACCATTGGCGAAGCTAGTCACCGTATACTTCCTCGATACTAAAGGTTTGGCAGTACCTCGTAAGGAAAGTATCGGCACAACACTATCATGACGCCAGCGTTGCTTGCCATCTTGTGCCCCGAAAGCAGCAACTTTGCCATCAATAGTTTGAACGATCACCAGTTCTCCGTTTACTGCTGGCGGAGCCGTTGCTTCACTGCTTAGCGGAGAGCGCCAATTCTCTTGGCCATTTTCAAGTTGTAGTGACACTAAATAACCAGAAAACGTCACAACATAGAGGCTATCTCGGTCAACTGCTAAGCCGCTGCTAATAGTCTCATCCAGCTCATGACTCCAGAGAGTCTTACCGGATAAACGATCTATAGCACTAAGTAAGCCTTCAGTATCGACTGAGTAAATCTTATCATCTCTAAGGATAGGTGAAAGCTGAAGCTTTAGTTCTTGATCACCTTCTCCTACCGACTTCTTCCATATACGTTTAAAGTTAATTTGGTCTTTGAAGTCGATATCAAGCTCTGCAGGCTGATTTACTGGCGAACTACTACAAGCAGCTAGCAAACAAGACAAAAGGCCAAGAAAGGCGACCTTTTTACACCACCGATGTATTTTCTCTAGCGCCATGCTATGAAATCCCTAATGCAACTTAGCGTTCTGTATGATTACTTCAAACACTATATAAAAACAAAAAAGGCAGAGCTTAGCTGCCTTTGAAAGATAAATTCTCGCCCCTTTGTAGTTTTCAGCCTAGGCAATGCTGGCTGACAAAAAGGGGCAAAATTGATTATAGGGTCTTAGGATCGATACCTAAGTCTGACAGCTTAACCGCCAACAAAGGTTGCGCCTGAGGCTCTTCTTTAATAAGTTCGAAAGCATTCTTGTATGCCTCGATAGCGCCAGGGATATCACCTTGTCGCTTTTTAATGTCACCCTCTATTTCAAGGTAGCTCGCTTTAAACGCCTCTTCACTTGGCTTAAGCAAGGCCAAAGCATCGTCATGCTTTTCTTGCGCAGATAAAATACGAGCTAAACGAGCGGTGACAATATGTTGAAGACGAACATCTTCTGTTTTTGATAAAACCCAATTTAGCTGCTCTGCTGCACCTTCGTAGTTTTTGTCTTCTACCAGGTCTTTTGCCATAAACATCGCAGCATACAAAGCGTATTCAGTGCCCTCAAACTCATCTTTCAGTTGCTCTGCCAAGTAGCTGACTGTTTCCGCTTCGTCTTCACTATCAAAATCGTTTTGCGTAGCGACTGTTACCAATTGTTGATACTGCAAAGACGCTGCTGTTTTTTCCTGAATCACATTGTTCTGGTAAGCCTTCCAGCCAAACACAATAACCAGCGCTGCACCAATACCCATCAATAGTGAATTACCGTTATCGCTCCACCACTTTTTCAATGCCGCCAGTTGTTCATCTTCTGTTGAAAGGTTGTCCACGTCTTGCTCCTGTCTACCTTGTTTTTGTCTTGGCACCCTTACAGGGCACCTTCGTTATCATTGTATTGCGCTGCATTATAACCGACTCGGTCGAGTTCGCAGCATTAAAAACAGCTAGTGTTGCTTACTTTTTGGCAATACAGCCAAATTCCCGGCAACTCCCAAGCTTTAACTAAATGCAGAATTCACTTCTGTTAAGAGCTCTGCAAAACTAACCAGCTTTTGCCCACCCTCACCTTTTAGTCGTTTGACTACCAACGTATCATTTTCCAGCTCCTGTTCGCCAATAATGATACCAAGAGGTGCGCCAGACTTATCAGCTTTTTTCATCTGACTCTTGAAACTACCACCGCCTGCATTCTGCAGTACTCTCAAGGAAGTTTCACTTCTAAGCAACTCAGCAACTTCAAAGGCTTTATGTAAAGTACCTTCTCCTGCCGCCACAATAAAAATATCGACATGCTCGCTTACCGACTCAGGGACAAGCTTCAGCTCTTCAAGCAGTAGCACTAAACGCTCTACCCCCATTGCAAAACCAACTCCCGGAGTTGGCCTTCCGCCAAGCTGAGCAACCAGACCATCGTAGCGCCCACCAGCACATACCGTGCCTTGAGCACCTAAGGCATCTGTCACCCACTCAAAGACCATTTTCGAATAATAATCCAAACCTCGTACTAAGCCATGATTAACACGATACTTGATATCTGCATGATCCAGCAGCGACAACAGCTCGTTAAAGTCATCCTTAGACTCGTCTCCATAGAAATCGAACAGACTTGGCGCATTCGCGAGAATCTCTTGGGTCTTAGTATTTTTGCTATCCAGGATTCTTAGAGGATTGGTTTTCATCCTACGCAGACTATCTTCGTCAAGCTGATCAGCATAACCTTCAAGATAAGCAACTAATGCATCTTTAAAGGCCTTGCGCTCTTCAGGCAAGCCTAAAGAGTTTATCTCTAACACCACATGTTCAGATAAACCAAGCTGCTTCCACAAGCGAGCAGTCATCATGATCAACTCAGCATCAATATCAGGCCCTTTAAAACCAAAACACTCAACACCGACCTGATGGAATTGGCGATATCTTCCTTTTTGTGGACGCTCATGTCTGAACATCGGCCCTGTATACCACAAGCGCTGAGTCTGGTTGAACAATAGACCATGCTGCTCGGCTGCTCGAACGCAGCATGCAGTTCCTTCAGGGCGCAGGGTTAAACTGTCACCGTTTCTATCTTCAAAGGTATACATTTCTTTTTCAACGATATCGGTAACTTCTCCGATAGAGCGTTTAAATAGTTCTGTCTGCTCGACAATAGGCATGCGAATTTCTTGATAGCCATAACTTTGGAGCACACCTTTTATATGCCCTTCCAAGTACTGCCAAACTGCAGATTGCCCGGGTAACAAATCATTCATTCCACGGATAGCTTGTATTTTTGCCAAGGTTTAATCCTTATTATCTAGAACTTCTCTCGAGCTCACTTAGCAAGCAAGAGGAAAAATTACAGTGTTAAATTCTATGCTTTTGCAATCACCTGAGACTCCTGGGCCTCTTTGGCTGCGATCTTGGACCTGATGTTTCGCTCTAAATCATCAACAAGTGTTGTGTTAGCTAATTTATGGTCCGGCTTTCCATCAAGGTAAAGTAAATTATTCGGCGAGCCACCGGTCAGACCAACGTCTACTTCTTTAGCCTCACCCGGACCGTTTACAACACAGCCAATTATCGCGACATCCAATGGCGTCGTGACGTCTTCTAAGCGCTCTTCCAATTCATTCATTGTCTGAACAACATCAAAGTTTTGTCGAGAGCAGCTTGGGCAGGCAATAAAATTAATACCCTTTGAGCGAATCTTTAAACTTTTAAGAATATCAAAACCAACTTTGATTTCTTCAATAGGGTCGGCAGCAAGCGACACTCGAATCGTATCGCCAATGCCATCCATTAATAACATCCCCAAACCCACGGCAGACTTAACCGCACCTGATCGAAAACCCCCGGCTTCGGTAATACCCAAATGCAAAGGCTGTTCAATTTGATCAGCAATCATTCGATACGCAGCAACTGTCATAAAAACATCTGAAGCTTTAAGGCTGACCTTAAAGTTATCGAAATCATGAGCCCGCAGGATATTAACATGACGCATTGCCGACTCCACCAAGGCTTCAGGGGTTGGCTCGCCATACTTCTTTTGCAAATCTTTTTCTAATGAGCCCGCATTAACTCCGATACGAATCGGGATATTTTTCTCTTTAGCACAGTCAATTACTGCTTTAATACGGTCCTCTTTACCTATATTACCAGGGTTAATACGCAGACAATCCACGCCGTATTCGGCTACTTTTAGGGCTATTTTGTAATCAAAGTGAATGTCAGCAACAAGTGGAATAGAGGTCTTCTTCTTAATTTCTTTGAATGCTTCTGCCGCTTCCATGCTAGGAACCGAAACACGCACGATATCGGCACCTGCGTCCTGCAATGCCTTTATTTGGGCTACCGTCGCGTCAACATCACAGGTGTCAGTATTGGTCATACTTTGCACAGCAACAGGTGCATCGCCACCGACAGCCACATCTCCAACCCATATCTTCTTGGATTTTCTGCGTTTTATAGGCGATTCAAACTTCATTCATTTAATCCTTTGACCTGAGAAGGCCACTCATAACAAATCATTAGCATTATGGGCTTAAGGTCAATTGAGCCCTGCCGTTCTTGGCAGTATGCGGTATTAAATCAACCGCCTTCCCTTCAAACTCAACCTGAACCTGCTTGGCATCGCCCAGAACCATTGTAAAAGGAGCTGGCCCCGTATAATTGACTTTATTGCCTGCACGTTTTAAAGCAGCAAATACAGTTTTACCTTCTGCATTGGTAAATTTGAACCAGCAATCGCCACTAAACTCGGCAGTAAAACTTGCATTAAAAAACTGTTTCTCCTCAACAACTGGAGGCTTATCGCTATCAGTACCGGGTTCAACTATGTTTGGCGCGTCTTCAAGCGAAGCTGTGGAAGTATTTCCCTCAGTTTCTTCTGGCACAGCCTTGATCACAATCTTTTCATTTGCCAGAGTCTGTGCTGCGTTTGTAGCAGTTGGAAGCGCTGATTTGGGAGAGTCTTCGAGCGTGTCCTGAGCTTCAGATTTTGGCTTATTAAGCATAAGCTGTTGGCCTTCAGTTTCAGTACTGAGTGATTGATCACTAGGCGCCGAAGTCGTACTTTCAGGTAAGGGGCTGCCCTCTTGTAGAGGCTTATCTTCCACCAGTAAATACCCTAAAACATACACGCTCAAACCAGCAACTAAAGCCAATGCAAACATTACACTGATCAGTTTCTTTCGGAACTTGGCTTTCTCGGCTTTTTTAGCGCTTAAGGCTACATTCTCGATTTCATTCTTGCGAGTACGTAACTGAACCTCAAGCAGCTCAACCATTCGCTCTTCATGCAAGTTAACCAAACGACAATAAGAGCGAAAATAACCTTTTAAGAAAACATCGCTACTGAAGTCGTCATAATCTTCATTCTCCATTGACTGCACAACACTTGCCCTTAGGTGAAGATCATGTGCAACATGGTCGATAGAAAATTTTAACTCTTCTCGTGCAGTCCGGAGAATTAAGCCTGGGCTTGACGAAATATCAGCTGTTTCCTTACTCATCGACTAGCACCATTTAGCGTTATTTTTTTTCCAAGTAAACTCTTGGCAAGCTGGTTTTCTTCAGTATCGGGATACATTTGCTCGAGTAAGCCTGCCAAAGTAATCACTTGCTGAGAACTATCATAATAATTGGCAATCCTGATTCCCAGCCATAAACTCTGAGCTGAGTGTTGCATACCGCGCTCACGAATCAACCGTACGAGGCGATTATAATAATGCTGAGCTCTTTCAAAATCGTTGGACTGGATCAGCAGCTCCGTTACACCAGATAGCGCACGACCATTACTACGATCCAAGCGCAAAGTACTGGTATAAGCTTCAATTGCTTCAGCACTATTACCTAGTTTAAGTTGGCATAAAGCGATATTAGAGAATATTTGTGAACGGCCTTCATAACGCGTATCTTCAGATGCTAGTTTAAACTGTTCAAGCGCCGCCTCAATTCTGTCAACTGAATACAAAAACGCGCCGTAATAACTTCTTCCACGCGTATAGCTTGGGTCGGTTTCCAAACTCTGTTTAAAGTAATTCTCAGCAGCAACTGTCTCCCCTTCCTGGTGGTAAACCAAGCCCATAGCTGCGTTAGCTGGGGCATCCAGTGGTGATATCTCCAACGCTCTGTTCAGGTGCTTTCGAGCTCGATGCAGGTCATCCCGCTTAATGTACTCAAGACCAAGCGTCACATAACGCCCTACTGCGACAACCGGATCGGCCTTATCAGTTAGCGAACTATTGGTCGTCGTCACACAAGCTTGCAAGAGAAGGCAGAAGACTATCAGCCAGCCCTTCAATAAGAATCTGTATTGTTTATTCAAAAACAGCATGCGAATTTAATCTGCCTTTTTCTATTTTTTATACGAGCCGCTTTCATTGCGGTCTCTTTTTCTATAAAAATTAACCAAACCAATATATTTTATAGCTGTTTTGCAGCAATTGTATTTGCTGCATCCGCGTAGCGCGCACTGCGTCTCGTTCGATCTTCAACCTGACCGACAAGCTGCCCACAAGCCGCATCAATATCATCACCACGCGTTGTTCTAACGGTCGTGATATAACCACCCGCAATCAACCAATCCTGAAAACATCGGACCTCGTTGTTTGAGGGCTTTTTATACCCTGAGCCTGGGAAAGGATTAAAAGGTATAAGGTTGATCTTACAGGGAATTCCACGCAAAATCTCGATCAATTGATCTGCATGAATCTTTCGATCATTCACTCCTGCAATTAGGGTATATTCGATGGTCGCTTTTCGTTTATCCGAAAGCTGATCCAGATAGCTTTTTAGCGATGAAAGCAGCATCTTAATCGGATACTTCTTGTTCACCGGCACCAGTTCGTTTCTAAGCTCATCGTTTGGTGCATGCAAGGATATTGCAATCGAGGCATCGGTAAATTCGCCCATTCGATCCATTGCTGGCACGACACCAGCAGTACTGATTGTCAGACGCTTCTTGGAAATGCTGTAAGCGAAATCATCCATCATGATGTCTACAGCATCCATGACATTGTCAAAATTTAACAGCGGCTCGCCCATACCCATAAACACAACATTTGTTACGGGACGATCTTTTACCCGGTCGAGTTCTTCAAAGGAGGCAATAGCATTCCAAATCTGGCCAACAATCTCTTCTGTAGACAAGTTACGATTAAAACCCTGCTTACCAGTAGAACAAAAACTACAATCCAGAGCGCAACCGATTTGAGAAGAAATACACAAGGTTCCACGGTCACCTTCAGGAATAAGCACCGTCTCGATACTACTACCGCCAGGCATCTGCATCACCCACTTACGAGTTCCATCTGACGAGATATCCTGATAGATAATATCTGGCCCTTCAATCGTTGCGATCTTTGAAAGTTTTTCACGCAGCGCTTTGCTGATATTGGTCATTTCGTCGAAGTTATGCACACCATATTGATGAATCCATTGCATGATTTGTTTGGCACGAAACGGTTTCTCACCGATCCCCTCCAGGAAATCCAGCATTTTTTGCCGTGGAAGACCCAACAAATTAACTTTTTTGGTTTCTGGTGTTACATCTGCGCTCATAAATTCTCTCGCGTAAAAATACTGCCGAACTGCATGTTTATTCACCCAATCATTCAAATTATTGAGCGAAGTCTACTCGTTATTAATCCGGCTATAATAACGACAAAAAGCAGGATCCTTTCTCTGAGCGTCTATTTGAGGCGCTACAGGGAATGGTATCCTGCTTGCTTTAGGCTAATGTAGCCTTAGCCGCGTGGGCAAATCTCTGCATCTGCGAAGAAGTAAGATACTTCACGAGCTGCTGATTCAGTTGAATCAGAACCGTGTACTGCGTTCGCATCGATAGACTCTGCGAAGTCTGCACGGATTGTACCTTCTGCTGCTTCTTTAGGGTTTGTTGCACCCATTAGGTCACGGTGAGCAAGAACTGCGTTTTCACCTTCTAGAACCTGAACAACAACCGGTCCAGACGTCATGAATGAAACCAAGTCACCATAGAAAGGACGTTCTTTGTGCTCAGCGTAGAAACCGCCAGCTTTTTCATCATCCATGTGGATCATTTTTGAAGCAACAATCTTTAGTCCAGCTTTTTCAAAACGGCTGTAGATTTTACCAATTACATNTTTTGCTACTGCATCAGGTTTGATGATTGAAAGAGTGCGTTCTACCGCCATGAGCTTANCTCCAAAGTAAGTTTAAAAGTTAAAAAATTGTGGCGGGATTATACAGGGCAAAGCAGAAAAAAGACACTCACCAATAACGCCATTAAAAAATATTAAAACAAAGAACTCTAGCAGCCTTTTAGCCCAATAAACTAGCGAACTCTAGCCCTTCATTCGCGTGACTGCCGAGCAGAGCATCTCAGCGGCCTTCAGCACTTCATCTTTAGTTGTGAAACGACCAAAGGAAAAACGCAAGGCGCTCAATGCCAATTCGTCAGACAAGCCCATAGCTGTCAACACATGCGATGGAGACATGCTAGCCGAGGTGCACGCGGAGCCTGACGAAATCGCTAACTGTGGCAGAGCAGAAAGCAAGACCTGCCCATCCAAGCCCTCAAATGACAGATTTAAAATACCTGAAATCGAATGCTCGAACTGACCGTTTACACGCACACAACCCAAGCCCGAAATACGTTCCATAAACAGGGATTTAAGATCAGAGATACTGACCTGTTCTTCCGTCATTGATGCCGCTGCAATCTCGAAGGCCTCTCCCATCGCAACGATCTGGTGCGAAGGTAAAGTACCAGAACGCATTCCTCGCTCATGGCCACCACCATGTATTTGCGCTGGAAGAGTGAAATCAGCTTTGCGCCGTACATATAAGGCACCAATACCTTTCGGACCATAGATTTTGTGAGCACACATTGAAATCATATCGGCACGTAATTCGTTCGTGTCTACTTTTAGTTTTCCTGCACTCTGCGCAGCATCGATATGAAAAAGAATCCCCTTCGATTCCGTAAGTCTGGAGATTTCATAGACATCATTAATCGCACCAGTTTCATTGTTCACATGCATCAAGGAGACCAAAACCGTATCAGGGCGAAGTGCCTGCGCTACATCATCAACTGAGATTCCCCCACTGACGCGAGGCTTCAACCAAGTCACCGAATAACCCTGCGACTCTAAGAACTTGACGCTATCAATAACTGCCTTGTGCTCAGTCATCGATGTAACAATATGCTTACCCTGCGACTTACGCGCCAACACCGCACCTTTAATTGCTAAGTTATTCGCTTCTGTCGCACCAGAGGTCCAGACAATCTCTCGCGTATCCGCGCATAATAAGCTGGCAACTTGCTTTCGCCCATGCTCGACAGCGGCTTCTGCTTGCCAACCATATATATGAGAACGGGAGGCTGGATTGGCAAAGACACCGTCCATCGTCAGAAACTTGGACATTTTTTCAGCTACACGCAAATCAACAGGAGTAGTCGCCGCATAATCGAGGTAAATAGGCTTATTCATAGATTAGGGTTCACAAAATAATACAGACTAAATTTTGCGCGTATTATATAGAGAGGAAGTTCTGATTACCATGAACGTAAATTGACCGACAAGCACAACTACTGCAATAGAAAAGAGCCCGCAGAATGCTATATATCTAATAAACTTGAGTTAATAAGTTCTGCCGCTTCATTCTGACGAATAGCAGTAACCTGAACCTCTCGTTTGTTCATAAGGTCTTGAAGACTTATAGAATTTAGAAAACTATGTATTTGCTGGCTAAGATCCATCCATAAATGATGAGTGAGGCACTGCTCGCCGTCCTGACAACCGCCTTTCTCAGCTTTTTCCTCCACACCCTCACGGCTTTTGGCGCCGCAACGAGTTGTATCAATTGACTCATCAACAGCATCAATAACGGCGGCAACTGAAATATCAGCAGCCTCAACATTTAGCTGATAACCGCCTCCCGGACCACGTATACTTCTAACCAGCTTACGTTGTCTAAGTTTCGAAAACAGCTGTTCCAAATAAGAAAGAGAGATACCCTGCCTAAGCGAGATATCTGCTAAGGCAACCGGGTTATGACAAGCATGCAGCGCAAGATCAAGCATTGCAGTGACTGCATATCTACCTTTTGTGGTTAGGCGCATTGCTTAATTCATGTCTCTTGAAGTGTTTATAGTCAGCATCGGAGCGATGCATTGCTGAAAAATTATCTATTACCTGAGTAATTTAATCAAGTATTCTCAAGCCTCTCCCCAATAATTGAGACATTAGCCCTTCACCAAATCGAACTATTACTTAATATCTTTAAAACAGCACATGTCATCTTCATCAATAGAAGGTACAGCCTCTTTGTTATAACCGTCATCAAGCTTACGTAAGGATTTGCACATTTCATTCATCCGTTCATCAACCATATGCATATGATCCAGCATACTTCTAATCGAACGCGCAACCGGGTCGGGCATCTCATCACTTAAGCCATAAGCATCAAAGCCAAAGTTCTCTTCCATTTTCTTACGCTTACTGTCATCCGGGGTAGCCGTTTCAGGAACTGATTTGAGAATAATTCGTCCCGGGATTCCAACTACGGTTGCTTCAGCCGGGACTTCTTTAGTAACAACTGCATTTGAACCAATCTTAGCATTTTGCCCTACATCAAAGGGCCCAAGTACCTTGGCACCCGCGCCAACCACCACACCATCCTGAAGCGTTGGGTGACGCTTACCTTTGTTCCAACTTGTGCCCCCCAAGGTAACCCCCTGGTAAAGGGTAACATCATCTCCAATTACTGCGGTTTCGCCAATCACTACACCCATGCCATGATCGATAAAAAAGCGCTTACCTATTTGTGCCCCCGGGTGGATTTCTATTCCCGTGAGCCAGCGACTAAAAGTTGAAAGGGAGCGCCCAAGCCAACGAAAATTTCTGAGCCAGAGCTTATGGGCTAGTCGATGTAGCAGCAAGGCATGTAAACCAGGATAATTCGTTAACACCTCAAAGGTGTTTCTTGCTGCAGGATCACGATCAAATACACTCTGAATATCGTCTTTCAAGCCTTCAAACATAAAATTTCCTATCTAGCCCCGAAAATATGGAGCTTCTATTTTTTTCGACCAAACTTGAGCGTTGCCGTCAATATGCCGCGTAATATATTAACTTCCATCTTATCTAGGTGAACTCGCTGATATAAGCGCCGCAACCTTGTCATCAACTGACGAGGATTATCCGGGTCATGAAAGCCTACTTCTATTAGCGTTTTTTCTAGATGACTAAAATACCCTTCAACTTCGGACACAGTTGCTAGCGGCTCATCCCAAGATTCATCTTGAGAGGAAACACTGGCCAATGAATGGTGTTTGGGGGCAGTTACAGATTTATCAACGCTTTCGGTCAAACAATCTGGTCGATATAGCAAAGCCATTCGCAGCTCATAGCTAAGTAACTGAACCGCCATGGCTAAATTTAGTGAGGAAAAACTCTCTACTGCTGGAATATTTACATGATAATGACAGCGGTGCAGTTCCTCATTACTCAAGCCACTCGCCTCATTACCGAATATAAGCGACACCGAACTGCCACACTCATTAGAGTCGATGTTTTCATCTGCTAAAACCTTGTCAAGCACTAAGGAAGCACAGTCTCTAGGGTTCATAAGCGGCCAAGTCATTTTACGACTGCGGGCACTAGCACCAATCACTATCTGACTACCAGCCAAAGCCTCATCAAGCGAAGTGCAGACCATTGCTTTTGCCAGAATATCTTCAGCCCCTGAAGCTCGCCTAATCGCATCGTGAGTATTTAAGGGAGACAAATAAACAATTTCACCATGCTCATCTTTTTCATAGGCTTCTGATGGCGAGACCAAGACCAGGCGACTTAAGCCCATATTTTTCATTGCACGAGCAACTGCACCGACATTTCCCGGATGACTAGTTCTAACCAATACAACTGTCACCAGGTCACTCAGTTTTTCTTCACGACTAAGCGCTATATTATTTTGAGTCACTGGCAATATCCAAAAATATCATACTATCTAAAGAAGCTGGATTTACCAGACTCTTAAAGGAATCTATCAACGCTCTCCCCTCTTTTGCAGGCACCGACAAAGCCATGCGAACAGCAGAGCCTGCCATATGCGAAAGTAGGAAACCAACCTGTTGTAACTTTTCCCAATACTGTTCATCGTAGTATTGCTTAATACAATCAACAATTAGCTTCGTTACGCGGCGACTATCTTCGATATCCAAATCCTGTAAGGATTTGTCTGCCGAAACACTTACCCAGATATCCATCATGGCAGGCTCAGAAAGGTATTCTTGATAGTAGCTCTCAATAACCTCTTGCAACACAAAGCATGCCTCTTCTTTTGAGCGCGTCACCGGCAAGGCTTCAGACAAAGAGCTAAATGATTGATCAAAGGTATCCTGAGCTAGCGCTAAGGTAATCGCATTTTTACTAGGAAAGTACTGATATATAGAAGCTGGGGTAACACCAGCACGCTCCGAAATTTCGTGAATTTTAAGTTGGGCGCTGCCCTTTTCAGAAATTAAGGATTTTGCTGCATTCAGAATTGCGTCGACACGCTTTTTACTTCTTGCCTGAGTCGGCCTGCGACGACTGTCATTTGTTTTATCTTGCAAAGTTGTTCCATATAATTGCGAATAAATTATAAGGTGACCAGGCTGCTAGATGTACACACTCTGAAAATTCACCAACTAGAGCGCTAGTTTAACGCCGTTTTAATCTAGATGGGAGTACCTAATCAAGATTTGCTCACCGGGACCCTCTGAATAGCACCTTGGAGATTTCTATATTCGCGTGCCTCTGTCACATTTTTTTGCTATGATCCGCCCCACTTGGTCTCCAGTACGCTGGACTGCACCATACGCTCTTTATCAATTCGTTCTTTTGTCATTCACTTTTTATATGTAAGTGGTAACTATGAAGCCTATTTTAAATATTGCTTTGCGCGCTTCTCGTCAAGCATGCGAATATATTAATCAAAGTATCGATAAAAATGATCCAAACCAATCTGACCCTAATGCTAATGAAAAGCTGGTCAGCCATCTTGAATCTACTTTATTTCAAACCTTCTTTGATAGCCTAAAGAAAGCCAACCCAACCCACTTCATTATCGCACCCGATGAAACACCTAGCGACGTAAAAGAAGATAGCTGGCAAGTTAACGGCTTTCACGCGCCCTACAACCTGCTACGAAAAATCCCAGCAACGGCTTTTTCACTTGTTCATAAGTCTTCAGGAAAATCTCAAAACGCCTTACTTGTTAACCCGACAAATGGTGATGAATACACAGCAAGCCGTGGAAGCGGAGCAGCACTTAATGGCAGAAGAATTCGTTGTACCTCTCCTAAATCGCTAGCTGAAGCGACGGTTGCAATCAATACCATAAATCAATTCGACTCACCTGCCGAATCTCACGTCATTGCTGACTTTATTAGTGAAGTGGGAAGCAATGTCGGTCAAATGCAGGTTAGCAATTGCGATGCTCTTGATGTCGCCATGGTTGCCGCTGGCCAAATTGATGCAGCAATACTAACCAAGGTAAACGCTAAAGAGCTTGAAGCAGCTCTGCTGCTATGCCAGGAGTCTGGCGCACTGACAGGTACACTAAACGGCGGTGTATTTAGCGATAAAGAAGACAAAATCATCGTTGCCAATCCAAAGCTCTTTAAAGCATTGGTCCAGCGCTTTAATACTTTTCAAACACGCCTCTAAGGTAGCGCGTTTGAGAGCGCTAAATACTAGCCATAAAAAAGGGAGCTTCTGCTCCCTTTTTTATGGCTAGTATTTGACTACCTGACTTTAAGGTTGGTCATCAATAGCGTTTCCTTCCTCGTCCTCGACAACTGGAGCAATCAAATCTTCTTTGCTCACACCCATCGACAACAAGACATTACTAGCAACATAAATAGATGAATACGTACCCACTAACACACCAATCAAAAGCGCCTTAGCAAAGCCGTTAATCATTTCACCACCAAGAAAGTACAAGGCAAACAGCACTAACAAAGTCGTCGCCGATGTAACCAAGGTTCGAGATAAAGTTTGTGTCAACGAAATGTTAATGACTTCATCAGGCTCTGACTTTCTTAACTTTCTGAAGTTTTCCCTAATACGGTCGGATACAACAATCGTGTCATTCAAGGAATAACCAATTACCGCTAGTAGAGCAGCCAATACGGTTAAGTCGAAATCCCAACCCAGAATGGAAAAAGCACCAATAACGATAATGACATCATGTATCAAAGCCGATACAGCACCTACCGAGAACTTGAACTGAAACCTGACAGCAACATAGAACATGACCAAACCCAAGGCCAACAGCAAGCCAATGCCGCCCTGCTCTCTTAACTCTTCACCAACCTGTGCGCCAACAAATTCAGCTCTGGTCAGCTCTAGCTGCACACCATTCGCAGACAAGGTGCTCGCGACTTGCGCACCAACCTTATCGTTAAACGACTCAGACAAGCGAACCAACACAGATGTTGCTGCACCAAAGTTTTGTACAACTAATTTCTCATAACCCGCTGCAAGCAACTGCTCACGCACTTCTTCAAGGTTCGGCGCTTCTTGGTATTCAACCTCTACCAGCGTCCCCCCTGTAAAATCCAAACCCAAAGCCAGACCTTTCACACCAAGCGAAGTAATTGAGGCAAGCAATAAGATGATCGAGAATGCCGCGGCAATCTTACGTTTGCCCATAAAATCTATTGTATTGTTCATCCTGAGCACCTTACCCTATCGAAATTTTCTTCAGCTGACGGCCGCCATAGGCCAAGTTAACAATCGCTCGCGTCAGTACGACAGAAGTGAAGAGCGAAGTCATAATACCGAGTGACAATGTCACCGCAAAACCTTTAACCGGGCCAGTTCCTACCGCAAACAAGATAACCGCAGCAATCAACGTGGTTATATTTGCATCGAAAATCGCTACAAATGCTCGACTATAGCCGGCATGAATAGCTTGCTGAGGAGAAAGACCGTTTGCCAGCTCCTCGCGGATACGAGCAAAGATCAACACGTTTGCATCAACCGCCATACCGACAGTCAGTACAATACCAGCGATGCCTGGCAGGGTAAGTGTGGCAGAGATCATCGACATTAATGCACACAATAGAATGACGTTTATTGCTAGAGCAATATTCGCGACAACACCAAATGCCCGGTAGTAAACAAGCATAAACAATAAGACCAAAGCGAAACCGATTTGAACGGACATCAAACCCGCGTCGATATTTGCCTGCCCCAGGCTAGGCCCAACTGTACGCTCTTCAACAAAGTAAATTGGCGCTGCAAGCGAACCCGCTCTAAGAAGCAATGCCAGTTCAGCAGCTTCGGTGGCTGAGTCCAGACCGGTAATACGGAAGCTGTTACCAAACGCCCCCTGTATCGTTGCCAAGTTAATAATCTGGCGAATCTCACGGTTACGACGCTCTGTTACTTCTTCACCGTCGACTATTTTCTTAATTAGCTCAGACTTCTGCTCGATAAATAAAACACCCATGCGGCGCTTTAAGTTTCGCTTGGTCACTTCAAGCATCAACTTACCGCCCTTACCGTCAAGGTCGATATTAACCTGTGCCACTCCGTTTTCATCAAAACTCGCACGAGCATTCGATACATTGCTTCCCGTGACGATAATATCTTTTTCCAGGTAAGCGGTACGTCCTTTCTCACTCTTGAAGTCAAACTGCTGCATTTCTCGGCTAGAAGCGCTCGACTTAGCCTCTAGACGAAACTCCAGGTTTGCTGTTTTACCAATAATACGTTTTGCTGCCGCCGTATCCTGAACACCAGGGAGCTCAACCACGATACGGTTACGCCCCTGACGCTGAACCAAAGGCTCAGCAACACCCAGTTCGTTAACACGATTTCTAAGCGTAATCAGGTTTTGTTGAACAGCATAATCTTCAATCTCTTTAATTCGCGCTTCAGATAGTTTTAGCAATAAGAAGAAGCTTTCATCTTCTTCGATTGTTGTACGTGTAAACTGACGATATTCTGATGCGGCAAGCGAAACCGCTTTGTCCAATTCCTTTTCAGACTTGAACTTAACCTTGAGGCCATCAGTGCCTTCAACCAATACCGAACGATAGCGAATTTTTTCACTACGCATCGCTGTTTTAATATCACTCATTGAGACTTGAAGCTTTTGACTCAAAGCTTTATCCATATCAACTTCGAGTAAGAAGTGAACACCACCTCGCAAATCTAGACCAAGTTTCATAGGTCCAGCACCCATAGACTTAAGCCAATCAGGTGTGCTTGGTGCCATATTTAGCGCCGCAATATAATCACTACCCAAAACATCGCTTAGGACTTCTTTTGCAGATAATTGAGCTTCGTTGTCATAGAAACGAACCAAAAGGTTATTACCATTTAACTCCGCATGCTTAACAACAACATTATTTTTCTCTAATACGCTAACGACCCGCTTCTGTAGAGCATCGTCTGCTTTTAGCGAGCTTTGCGTTCCGGTCACCTGCACAGCAAAGTCATCAGGATAGAGATTAGGTAATGAGTACACTGCACCCAATGCCAGGGTGATCAGTATGAGAATATATTTCCACGCGGGGTATGTATTGAGCATCTTAGCTCCAGATCCTTTCGGTATTATTCAAAGTAATTGAGTGTGCAGGTGTTATATCACGACGCAGACCCTGTTACGCGAACAAAGCCTAAACAAACGTAAAAACATCTCGATTAGCCTAGTCGCTCACCCTTTGTGAGCGACTAACACTGATTTAGATACCTTTTAAGGTGCCTTTTGGTAATGCTGAGGCAACTGCTACTTTCTGAATGTTCATTTCAACACCCTCAGAAACTTCAACCTTAACAAACTCTTCTGAAACTTTTGTGACCTTACCAGCGATACCGCCATTCGTCACAATCTCGTCACCTTTGCTTAATTCAGAAACCAGATTTCTATGCTCTTTGGCACGCTTTGACTGTGGCCTCCACATCAAGAAGTAAAAAATCAGGATAAAGCCACCAAAGAATACCAACTGCATCATTGCACTTGGGCCTTGAGGTGAAACAGGCGCGCCTTCAGCCAGGCTAAGCGCAGAGTACATGCAGAAAGTCAGAAACAGACCAATTTTAGCGATTAATTTCATTAAGGGTTCCCCTTGTTTAGTTCTAATAGTTAGCAGTAAAATTTTTTAACTGAGCAACACTTTATTCTGCTGCGCCAGCTGTTAATTCTGGTGTTGTTTCGCCTCTTTGGGCATAGAAGGTATCAACAAAGGCCGACAATTTACCTTGTTCGATGGCCTGACGCAATCCACTCATTAAGTTCTGATAATATCTTAGGTTATGAATTGTGTTGAGTTGCGCGCCTAGCATCTCTTTACACTTATCTAAATGATGAAGATAGCTACGACTAAAGTTCTTACAGGTATAGCAGTCACATTGTTCATCGAGCGGAGATGGGTCTTCTTTATGAGCTGAATTTCTTATCTTGATAACACCCGTTGAAGTAAACAAATGGCCGTTGCGAGCATTTCTTGTCGGCATTACGCAGTCAAACATATCGATACCGCGACGAACAGACTCAACCAAGTCTTCAGGCTTCCCTACTCCCATTAAATAACGAGGCTTATCTTCAGGCATTTTATAGCCGATATGATCAAGCACCTTCATCATTTCTTCTTTCGGTTCACCAACAGATAAGCCACCAATGGCATAACCATCGAAGCCAATATTGGCTAAGCCTTCCAGGCTTTCATCACGCAAGTGCTCATACATTCCGCCCTGCACAATGCCAAATAAAGCTGAAGGGTTATCACCGTGAGCCTGTTTACTACGTTCAGCCCAGCGCATCGATAGCTCCATTGAACTACGTGCTTCTTCTTCCGTTGCAGGGTAAGGCGTACATTCGTCAAAAATCATAACGATATCTGAACCAAGCTTACGCTGAACTTCCATTGAGATTTCAGGCGTCAGCTCTACTTTAGAACCATTGATAGGGGACTTGAATGTTACACCCTTCTCGCTGATCTTACGCATATCTCCGAGGCTAAAAACCTGAAAACCTCCAGAATCAGTCAGAATTGGTTTATCCCATTGGATAAAGTCATGCAAAGTACCATGTTTCTCAACAATGTCGGTGCCCGGTCTTAGCATTAGATGAAAAGTATTTCCGAGAATAATATCCGCGCCAATCTCTTCGATATCCTTAGGTAGCATGCCTTTTACCGTACCGTAAGTGCCAACCGGCATAAACGCAGGGGTCTGTATTTTCCCACGTGGAAAGTCAATTTCTCCACGTCGAGCCAAGCCATCTGTCTGGCTGACCTTAAAGGACATACAACAATTCGATTCACTCAATGTATTACTCCGAAATATTCCCGCTAGAGGGATTTAGAAACATCGCATCACCATAACTGAAAAAGCGATACTTATTTGCAACAGCCTGCTCATAAGCATTTAAGATATTTGCCTGGCCTGAAAATGCAGATACCAACATTAATAGGGTCGATTTCGGCAAATGAAAGTTAGTAATCAGTGCATCGACACTTTTAAACTCATAACCTGGGAAAATAAATATCTCAGTATCACCGGTAAAAGCCTTAAGCTCGCCTGACTGGCTGGCAGATTCAAGACTACGAACACTAGTTGTGCCGACGCAAATAACACGACCACCTTTTCGACGAGTCGCAGTCACTTTATCAACCACGTCTTGAGTCACTTCAATCCATTCCGAATGCATTTCGTGGTCTTTAATATCGTCAACCTTTACTGGCTGGAAGGTTCCAGCACCAACATGCAAGGTAACAAAAGCTGTATCAACGCCTTTTGCTTTAAGCCTTTCAATAAGCTCATCATCAAAGTGCAAGCCTGCCGTAGGCGCTGCTGCCGCGCCTGGCTTATCGGCATAGACAGTTTGATAACGATCCTGATCCATATCCTCATCACCACGCTCAATATACGGAGGTAAAGGAATGTGGCCGTACTTTTCAAGCAGATCAAAAACCTCTAAAGACTCGGTCTCAAGAATAAACAGTGCATTCTGTCGCCCCTTCATTTCGATTACTTGCGTGCTACCATCGTCGGTATCAACAAGAATCTTGCTACCTTCTTTAGGGGAACGGCTAGACCTGACATGCGCTAAAAACGTATGACTATCAATCATTCGCTCAAAAAGAATTTCCAGTTTGCCGCCACTTTCTTTCTTCGCAAACAAACGCGCTGGAACAACCTTGGTATCATTGAATACCAGTAAGTCGTTTTCATTAACCAGCTCATAAACATCAGCAAAGGATCGATGAGCTAGTTTCCCCTCACTACCTTCGACCACCAACAAACGGCTTTGGCTTCGCTCTTCTGTCGGGTAGTTAGCAATTAGCTCGGGCGGCAAGTCAAAATCAAAATCAGAAACTTTCATACCGTCTTAGATTCTCGGTGTTTCACAGACAACGTCAGCATTTTGAGCACGATGGCGCATTAGGTGATCCAACAAAACCATTGCCATCATCGCTTCAGCAATGGGCGTAGCACGAATACCCACGCATGGGTCGTGACGGCCTTTGGTTGATACTTCAATCTGATTGCCTGCTGTATCGATACTTTTACCCGGCAAATGAATGCTTGAGGTCGGCTTCAAAGCCATATGCGCAACAATATCCTGCCCTGTTGAAATACCGCCTAAGACACCGCCCGCGTGATTCGAAAGAAACCCTTCCGGCGTCATCTCGTCTCTATGCTCTGTGCCCTTTTGCTCAATACAATCAAAACCTGCACCAATTTCCACACCTTTTACGGCATTGATACTCATAAAGGCATGCGCCAGCTCGGCATCTAGCCGGTCAAAGATTGGCTCACCCAAACCAGGTGGTACATTGCGTGCAACAACAGAAATTTTCGCGCCAATAGAGTTACCCTCTTTATTCAGCGCTTTCATATAATCTTCCATCTCACCGACTTTACCGGCATCAGGGCAGAAAAATGGATTGTCATTGACGATAGACATATCCACTTTTTCAACTTTAATTGGACCCAGCTGAGACAGGTAACCGTTGATTTCAATACCAAACGATTGCTTCAAGTATTTCTTGGCGATAGCACCCGCTGCAACACGCATTGCTGTTTCTCGAGCAGAAGAACGACCGCCCCCGCGGTAATCCCTGAAGCCATATTTCTGGTTGTAAGCATAATCAGCATGCGCTGGTCTAAAGGTCGTTGCGATATTCGAGTAATCTTTTGAGCGCTGATCCGTATTCTTAATCAACAAACCTATGGGCGTACCCGTTGTTTTCCCCTCAAAGATACCAGAGAGGATCTCAACTTCATCAGCCTCTTTACGCTGCGTAGTGTAGCGCGATGTGCCCGGCTTCCGACGATCCAGGTCGACCTGTAAATCTTCTTCACTAAGCTCTATCCCCGGAGGGCAACCATCAACAATACAGCCTATCGCTTTTCCATGGCTCTCACCAAAAGAAGTGACTGTAAAAAGCTTTCCAAACGTATTACCCGACATACTATCTGCCTCTTTCTCTAGTTAAACGCTTTTGAGCGTTCAACAATAATATTCAATTCTATACCCAAGGGTAGTTTCTTAATTCTTGTGCGCGAATCACAAACACGCCGTGCCCACCCTGTTCGAACTCAACCCAAGTAAAGGGAAAATCAGGATAAGCCTCTTCTAGCGCTTCCCAACTATTTCCAACCTCAACAATCATTAAGCCATCATCGCTTAAGTGCTTCGCACCTTCCGATAGAATTCGTCTGACAATATCCAGCCCGTCAGGCCCTGCAACCAAGCCTAACACAGGCTCAGCACTATACTCTTCGGGCATGCTGTCAAAATCATTTTGATCAACATAAGGCGGATTCGACAAAATTAAATCGTAACGAACATGTTCACCATCCGAGAACTGCGAAGGATCGCTCAAAGCACTGAAAAGATCAGAGGAAAACGCCTGAACCCGGTCATTTAATTCATACAATTCAATATTCGACTTTGCCACGGCCAGGGCATCGACTGATATATCAAACAAATCCACCTGCGCCTCTTCAAACTCCAAAGCGGCAGCGATGCCGATGCAACCACTTCCGGTACATAAATCAAGCACTCGCTCAGGCTCATTTAATAGCCAAGGTTCCATATGATGCCCGATGAGTTCGGCAATCGGAGAGCGAGGTATGAGCACTCGCTCATCGACATTGAAGCGCAAACCACAAAACCAAGCTTGTTTGGTGATATAAGCCAGTGGCTCTCGGCCTTTTGTTCTGCGCTTAATCGCATCTAAGATAAGCGCCTTCTCTTCGTCTGCCAGACGACAAGACCATAGTTCAGTCGAAAAATCCCAAGGCAGATCTAATAACTGAAGAACCAGGCTGACTGCCTCATCCCAGTTGTTGTCAGTACCATGGCCACAATAAACCTGTTCACGATTCAAACTCGAAAAAGTGTAACGAATAAAATCAGCTATCGTCTGCAAATTTGACTCACTACTTGATGCACTGCTAGCAAGTTCAGAAGAACGGGTTTGAGTCTGAGGCACGCGGGCTAATTCCTAATATCGAAAAAGCCCGCAATTATATAGAGAATCGGCAGCTGGGGGAATGGGAGACACCGAAGTCAGCAGCTAAATTTAGATTGCCTTAGTATCAAAAGCTAAATTCTTGCCAAACTTTAGCGACAACTGATCCCCTTTGTGTAGCTGCCCCACCCCCTTCGGCGTTCCGGTAAGAACAACGTCACCTGGGTTGAGCGTGAAAAAGGTACTCATATGCGCAATAAGTGGCGCGATCGGGTTCAACATATCGCTACTCTTACCATGCTGTCGCAACTCTCCATTGATACTCAAGGTAAACTCAAGCTGGTTTAAGGCTGTACAGTTCCCTAACGGAACAAATTCACTGAGCGGGCAAGCACCATCAAAGCTTTTGGCGACTTCCCAAGGGTGGGATTTTTCTTTCAACTTTGACTGCAGCTCACGCCGCGTTAGATCAAGCGCCAAACCTAAGCCTTCAATTCCTTGCTCCGCTTGTTCGGCATTTGCATTAGATAGCGTCTCTCCGATCAATACGGCAATCTCTGCCTCATAGTGGCAATCTGTGTCTGGAATAGTGAAAGGTTCACTTAAAGAGACGACAGCCGACCCTGGTTTAATAAACAGAATCGGCTCAGAAGGTATGGGGTTATTAAGCTCTTTGGCATGTTCTGCGTAATTACGCCCGACACAAACGACTTTTGTGATAGGTGATTCGAATAAACTTCCATCAACAAATTTTGCTGTATAAGGCATCACTACTCCTACTAAGCTACAAGGTCTCTAGGAGCAGTGTTCTGCGCAACTACTCCGGAGTCGCGCATTCTGTCGCAGATGGATTAAATTTACAACGGATCTTCCACAATATTGAGATAGCTTTTGCGTCGTAGGCTTTTTCATCTCTTAAGGCTAAACGAATCTTCTTAGAAAGGTTTTCATACTCTGACTTTCTTACATCATCGAGACTCACCCAGTACTTCTGTGGAATTTCACTGTGTGCCTGCTTAACTGTATTCTCGAGTTCATTAAATCGAGATAGCGCATGCTGGCGCATATTGTGAGCAAAATTTGCTGGGGCTGTTTCAGTATTGACGACCATTTCCATCACAGCATAAAGAATATTGAAGTCAACAATTCCGCCAGTTTCGCCCAAACCTTTGTATAACTCAAACGTGTTGTAAGCCAACGCGGGCGCAAACATTACGTCAACGTTGCCATTATTGAATTGCCCACCCCAAGTAGCCAACGAAGTGTGTACCGGCGATGCACCAACCACTTGGGCAAATCGCTCACTGGCTACATCAGCATTCAAAATAGACACTTTTTTGCCGCTAATTGCTGATATATCCACATTACTCTTATCTCGAACAAAGGTATAAATCTCGCCAATTGGAAACAACCCAGCCATCTGGTACTTGCCATTGGAAATCAACTTCTCTGCTTTCTTACTCGATAAGGATTTCGACAATGTTTTCAATTCTTTTAAAGTACGAATAGCGCCTGGAGCACCAAAAGCCCCGGTAAAAGGCACGAAGTCTTTTGCTAGAATATTGGTTAATAAAACGGCACTGCATTCGCCTGAACGGAAGTCATTCGAAGCAACTTTCTCATCCGTATAGGCTTCCATTTGCAAATCAATCCCCCAACTTATTGCCTTGAGCTTTGTTTCCTTCAAAAAAGAAATAAACGGCCCATTAGCACCAACAGGGTCCCAGACACAAAATTTAACCGGCGTTAAATTACTGGCATTCGCTGGCAGAGCGCTTGCGACAAGTATCAGCGTAAAGAAGAATAGTCGGGTTATTCGTGAACTCATGGTACTTCCTTTATTATTTTCAATAGAACAAGGTCTTTACCCATCCAGAAATTTGAACGACAAAATGGAACAGCAAAAAACCGAGAACGAGACAGTATCTGAATATTATTCACATTTCAATTTCAGACACTGTGATTTTCACCTAATTTGGAACAATTAGTCATGCACTCAACCGGAATAGACTGTTCTAGAATCGCTACTTATCAAACTCGATTAGGTAATAACGCGCAGGGAGAAAGAGGAAATCTAGTTTTTCTCTGCTACCACTGAGCCACTTTATCTGAAGCTGCTGATAGCTTTGTTTTTCTGCCATACCAAAATGAGCAAGAGGCTCATCAAAACTAAGAAAACCACCTCCAAGAACTTGCTGAGATAACTGCGCCGCGCTTTCATCTTCAAGAGAATGACCGAGCAATTGCACGCTGGAGCCCAATACCGTTTGCCCATTAAGTCTTAGATCGATCAATATACCCGGCTCTCGAGTCTGATTGATGAAGACGCCATGGTCGGCAGCAACTCGTTGGGAGATGATATCGAGATCACCATCCCGGTCAAAATCAACCGTCACAAAGCTCGGGGTATTTAGATAATCTTCCAAGCCCATTTCCGCTTCTGCTCGGTACATTCCTTCGCCATGCTTATTCATATACAAAACATTGGTCTGGGTACGCCGCCCTGCTCCACCAAACATATAACCGTTGCCAACATAAATATCGTTCCAGCCATCATTATTCAAGTCTGCTATCTTGCTGTGCCAACTCCAATAACTTTCTGATACAGCCCAGTCTTCAGCAAGTTCTTGCCAGCCGCCCATCGAGGACATAGACAAGACATTGCGCTGAACACCCTTAGGGTATAGTGAATAGTTGATAGCTTGCTTTGGGGGAATTACTTTACTGGCAGCTCGGCATAAAGACTCAGCCACTTTGTTTTCCTGAGTCATGAGACTACAAATATCGTCTTGCCTTGATTGCCTGGCCAGTTGAATAAGCTGCGCCTGAAGACAGTCTTGTTTTCTCTTGCTCTCAGCCAAATATTGACAGGTACCAACTTGCCCAGATTTGACAGCCTGATCAAGTGAAAGCAAAGCTCTACACGCCTGTAAGTCTGCAATGCCAGCCTGCTGACAATAGTCCAAACCACCCTCTTGGCCAAAAGACATATCAACACTAAAGTAATCAATTAGCTGGTCTCGATTGAGGTCGCCACTGGCGATACTCATCGTGTTAAATGCACTGTAAGCTGGCAGGTTACTATCGGCTTTAGCTACTTGGAAACGCCCCGATTTCCAGCGATATATAATATCGGGGGCATCCATATCATTTCCCACGAGCAACTCCGGCTTACCATCTCGATCAATATCCGAGAAAAGTACTGACAAGGTCTCCCCTTGCGCTCCAGGTAATGCATGTGGCTTAAAATCTCGGCGAGTATTATTGGATGAATGCTTCTTGATGGCAGCATTCTCAATATAATAATTTTGGGAACGGTGCGGATTAAAATGTCTTAAGTCGCCAGCAAACCAGCTACCCAAAGCCATATCAATATCACCATCCTGATCAACATCCTGAAATGCCGCTGACATCACTAGTTGACTGTTTTCAAGCATCAGCTCCTGATAGCGACCTTGATCAAAGCTACCGCCCTGGTTCCAATAGATTCTATTACCAGCACCATAAAACGACACAAACAAGTCAGGATAGCTATCTGCATCCAAATCAACAAAACTGACCAATACTGGGCTTAGTTCACTTCCAAACTCTAGCGTTTTTCGCTTAGCAAAGCGCCCCCCCATATTCTGATAAAGTCGTATGCGGTCGGAATAAGCAATTGCCAGGTCTGGCCATAGATCCTGGTTCGTATCCCCCGTTGCAATACCCCGGCCATAGCTGAAGGGCTCAAATAATTCGACAGCTTTCATCGCAGGCGCACTTTCCAGACCAATAGAAGCGGCTTTAGTCTGCTCAAAGCCAACAACAGAATCATCGCTATTTTGGCCTTTTAAAGCGTAAGACTTAAGCACAAAGTCCCGACCAAGCTCCGACTTAAGATGGTGCGTATCGACTAAATCTAGCCCTTTGGTTTTCGCTAGTAAGGCCTCTACCTCTTCACCTTCACTATGCAACGCTCCCGCAAGCTGATCATGCTGTTCATTTAAATACTGATAGCTCAGATCTGACAATAGCTCTGCTAAATAAGCTTGAATCGCCTCTTCGTTACATCGTGCTTTAAGAGCTGTATTACTAATCAGTGAGCACGCTTCTGAATCACCGACATTGATGCCCTGAAAGTAACGTGAAAAGTCGTCGCATGCCGCTTTAATAACAGGCTCATTCAACTGCGTGCAGAATGACTTATCTGCACCCTGCTCTAGCTTGTGATTGATTAGCAGCGCCTGACATCGCTGCACAGCGACTGAGCTTTCCAAACCTGAACAAGCATTCAAGTCTCCTTGCTGTACTAGCAATATATTCTGACGTATAAGCTTATGTTCATTGAGGCAAAATGCCGTCAAATCTTCTACGGCTCCAGAACCTTCAAGTGAAGCGCATAGCGCATAGCCCGGATAAAGTTCTGTATTTAGCGCTAAGCTCTCAACTAAACACTGGCGCTGACCTTCTTGAGAATTTAAAGACAAGCATGGCGATAAGCTTTGTTGCTCAAGTGTCTTCTCGAAAAAATAGTCATAACGACAGCGCTGCCTATATTGCGTAGGTAAACTATTACACTGATCCACACTTTCGTTTGTTAAGGCGCCTTTCCTGACTTTAAGATAATCAAATGCCTCCATACAGCGCTGGCGATAGCTCGCTGCATCCTCCAGATAATCACAGGCACTCGCACTAAATTGCTTCGATAATAGCTCAACAACGAAGCGTTCAAAGCAGTCATACTGACGAGACTCACCAAGAACATGGCAGGCACGGGCAGCTTTTCGCATCAGGGGGCGTGCCGAATATTCCGGTAAACCGTGAAGCTCTATTGCTTCCTTTTCAGCCGCATCATTAGTCATCGCTAGCTGAGATAGTTTTTCTGTTACCGATAGCAACTTAGCGCCCTGTGATTGCTCGGTATATGCGCTGACGGTCAGACCAGCCAGTAACGCTAAAACAGACACACTCAATAATAAGGCAAGGCTCAATTTCAGAGAGATATCTCGTGCAACCATCGTCGCGGGATAAATACTAAAAACGCCTAAAGCAAAAAAGGCTGCGCCAACATAGGCAATATCAACCCCCGCTGCCAACAAGCCAACTGAGATAACAACATCGAAGGCAATAGGAACCGGAAAAAAAGCAGCGCACAAGGCCACCACAATTAGTATTATTAAGGTCCACGACCCATTTAAGTTATCTAGTGAAACAAATTCTGCTACAAGCGCAGCAAGCCCCCCAGCTAAAAGCATAAGAGGCAGCGCCCCTTTTAAGATAAACCCTAAATGCCCCAAATATGCTTTGGTAAATTCAAAGACAAACTGAAGCCCCCTAGTTTGTTGCGTAATTGCACAGGCATTTAGCGGGAGATCAATACCACTACCTTTAAACTTACCACCCTCGCCATGAAAACGAGCACTTAAAAAGGGAATTACCAGTAAGACAAAAAATACGATCAAGATGTACTTAATGGCAACTAGCTCTATGGGCAGCAAGCTTAGTGACATCGCAACCACGATAAAATTAAAGCTTGGCGAACTACTCAGCATCGATAAAGCGGTGGGAGTAGGAAGGCCTCCCCGGTATAAACCAAAAGCAATGGGCGTAGAACAGTTGGCGCAAACACCCAAAGGAGTTCCGAGCAAGGCACCAATAAACGCTTGTTTATAAGGATTTCGCCCATCTGCGACTTTAGGCAAGTTTATTGAAAGGAAAGATATTAAAGTCAGTACAGCTGCAGCAAATAGAAAACCAAAGGTCATTCCTTGCCAGTTGGTATATGCCCAGTTAAGCGAGCTATAGAGAATACGCTCTGCATGCCCTTGCTCAGCACTAAGCGGGTAAATGACATCAAAGGCGAGAGAACTAAGATGGTTGCGCTGGCCCATCTGAGCTTTTTCATCCAGCGCTGGAAGCCGCGACTGGGACAAGAACAACAATGAGATAAAGGCGAGCAGAATGAGAGAGCAAAGAAATCCCCTTTTATCGACTACCCGCATATTGTTCTCATTACCGTACATTCACCATCTAATTAAAGAGGCTACAGATCGAAAATCTTTCCAGGATTCATCAAGCCTTTTGGATCAAAGACACGCTTAACGCCTTTCATCATTTCGATCTCAACAGGCGAACGCGAATAACCCAGGTAATCTTTCTTGACCATTCCGACGCCGTGCTCTGCCGAGATACTACCATTGTATTTTGCGACAATATCAAAAACCCACTTATTTACCTGAATGCACTTCGAGAAGAACTCTTCATTGCTTAAATCTTCAGGCTTAAGAATATTCAAATGCAGATTGCCATCACCGATATGACCAAACCAGATAATTTCAAAATCCGGGTAATGCTCAGTCACCACTGAATTGATCTCATTTAGAAACTCAGGAACTTTAGAGACCACGACCGAAATATCGTTTTTGTACGGAGTACGCACAGAAATCGACTCTGAGATACCTTCACGCAAACGCCATAAGTTATTGAGCTGGGTTTCACTCTGGCTGATCACACCATCCAAAACCCACCCTTCTTCAACACAGGTTTCAAATAAAGCCATTGCGTCATCCATTACCTGGTCAGACGTCGATTCGAACTCCAACAATGCATAGAAAGGCGCTTCAGTTTCAAAGGGTGCAGGCACATCGTTGTGCGCTAAGACATGCCCCATCGCTTCGTGCGAGAAAAACTCATAGGCAGTCAAGTCCAGCTTTGCTTGGAATGCTTTCAAGACATCCATGGTGTTACCAATATCTGATAGACCCAGAACCAAAGCAGTCAGATTGTTCGGTTGACGCGTTAGTTTCATTGTTGCTTCAGTGATAAAACCAAGTGTTCCTTCAGCACCAATAAACAAGTGACGCAAATCATATCCGGTATTGTTTTTCAACAAGTCTCGGTTTAGTTCAAGAATTTCGCCAGCACCTGTTACCACGGTTAAACCCAAGACCCAATCACGGCTCATGCCGTATTTGATAACTTTAATACCGCCCGCATTAGTCGATAGGTTACCTCCTAGCTGACTAGAACCGGCCGATGCAAAGTCAACCGGATAGTACAAACCGTTCTCTTCGGCGAAGTTTTGCAACTGCTGTGTAACAACACCAGCCTGACAACGTACAGCCTGATCACTGGCGCTGAAATCAACGATCTGATTCATGTAATCGAAAGAAACGACCACTTCACCATTGCTTGCCACAGCCCCCGCACTTAAACCGGTTCGTCCGCCAGAAGGTACTAGTGCAAACTCGTGCTCATTCGCTAGCTTAACAATTGCCTGAACTTCTTCAGTTGTTTTGGGGAATACAATCGCTAGAGGCTTAGGCGCATATATTTTCGTCCAATCCTTACCATGAGACTCTAGAGTCTCCGCATCAGTACGAACTTTCCCGTCTTCTACCACTGCTTTTAACGCATCAATTATCTGAGTTTCCGAAGCCATAAGCTTATCAATCCACCTAAATCTGTTAATAACTGTACTCTTACTTCCAAGGCTAGTTAGCTAAAAGGCAAGAAATAACAGCGCTTAATGTTAAATTTAATTCTAGCTATTGCAACTAAACAATTGATATAGCTAGAATTAAAAAGAGTTTTAATATTTTGAACGACTAAAAAGCGGAATATGTTATCATACGCGGCTTTTCCAGACACAAATTCTTGAAATAATCTGTTGTTAACAGTGTATTTTGATTCTTAGATAAAAGGTTTTTTGCGAATATGACTACGACGTCTTTAGATAAAGGTAAAATCAGGTTTTTGCTTTTAGAAGGTGTACATGAATCTGCTGTGGAAACACTTAAAAAGGCAGGTTATACCAACATTGAATATTTGAAAACTTCTTTGGCTCAAGATGAGTTGATCGAAAAGATCGCAGATGCTCACTTCGTCGGTATTCGTTCACGCACTCAATTGACTGAGGAAGTATTTCAAGCCGCTAAAAAGCTAATCGCAGTTGGTTGTTTCTGTATTGGTACCAATCAGGTCGACCTTAAAGCAGCTACCAAACACGGTATCGCTGTTTTTAACGCTCCTTACTCAAATACTCGAAGTGTTGCCGAACTAGTACTTGCCGAAGCAATTCTACTACTTCGTGGCGTACCTGAGAAGAATGCTCTTGCTCACCGCGGTGGCTGGCTAAAATCAGCTACCAATAGCTACGAAATTCGCGGTAAAAAGCTCGGGATTGTTGGCTACGGCAGCATCGGCAGCCAGTTGAGCGTTCTTGCTGAATCATTGGGCATGAAGGTCTACTTCTACGATGTAGTAACCAAACTTCCTTTGGGTAATGCAACGCAACTTGATTCTATGGAAGACTTGCTTGGCATGTCTGATATTGTCAGCCTGCACGTACCTGAAACCGGTGCAACACAAGACATGATGGGACCAGAACAGTTTGCTCAAATGAAAGATGGCAGCATCTTCATTAACGCAGCTCGTGGAACAGTTGTTGTAATTGACGCATTATGTGAAGCACTTAAGTCTGGCCGAGTATTGGGCGCCGCAGTGGATGTATTCCCTGTAGAGCCTAAGTCAAACAACGAAGAATTTATTTCTCCTCTTCGCGAGTTTGATAACGTTATCCTAACGCCTCACGTTGGTGGTAGCACAATGGAAGCGCAAGCCAACATTGGTTTCGAAGTTGGTGAGAAGCTAGCTACCTATAGTGATACTGGTACTTCTATCACTTCGGTTAACTTCCCTGAGGTTGCGCTACCATCTCACCCAGATAACCACAGAATTCTTCATATTCATGAGAACATTCCGGGTGTTATGTCCGAGATCAACCAAGTGCTATCTGAAAACAACATCAACATTCTAGGTCAATACCTTCAAACCAACGAAGGCGTGGGTTATGTTGTAATTGATGTTAATAAAGAGTGCAGCGGTCTAGCGAAAGACAAGCTAAAAACAGTCAACGGAACGATTCGTTGTCGAGTTCTGTTCTAGAAACAATTCGATCCGCAAAAAGCAAAAAGCAAAAAGCCGCATCTCATTTGAATGCGGCTTTTTTACTTCTAAATTAAGACTTAATTCTAACGAAAAGCGCTTATGCCTTGGATGCTGAGCCTTTATTACGAACCTTAGTTACCTTCTTGGTCACTTTTTTGCCTGCCTTTTTTTCCTCAACAATACTCGTCGTGGAATTTGCATTAAACTCACTAAGCAAAGCGTCAAACACGCTCTGCCTTTTGAGAAGCGACTCATTTACCAGATGATGCTGCGCACCCTCTAGATAGGCTATTTTCACCTCACTAAACACTCTCTTTAGCACCGTGATATTGTGTTCCCAGTCAACTGTCATGTCGTCAGTGCCCTGAATAATCAATACCTTTCGTTTGAGCTTCTTACCACTTTCAATTCGTGGAACCCAATCGCGTAAGGCACTAATCCAGTCAACCGCCAACCACTTGGACTGCAAGGGGTCATGTTCTTTCAGAAACTTCAGGAATTTCACATCCGCGCTATTTTGTGAGAATGAGCGATGCCACACTTTGAAAAACGGTTTAACCAAAGAGTGAGCCTTTTTAACAAAGCTCCAGCCTTTAGGTCGCACCAGCGGCGCGAGCAAAACCACCTTATCAAAAGCTTCACCGTGCGTTTCAGTATGCATTAAGCGGTCAATCAAAACTGCCCCGCCCGTACTCTGACCAACACAGTGGAATGGTTGCGGTAGATTAGCGCGACACGACGCCAAACAAGCATCGATCGCCTCTTGATACTGCTGGAAACACTGAATTGAAGCAGGCTTGCCACTTGATAATCCATGTCCAGGCATATCATAGATAACAACCGCATAACCCGACTTTATTAAAAAGCGAATTAGGTGATGATATATTCCGGCATGATCGAAGTATCCATGAAACACAAACACGGTACCTTTAGCATCAAGTGGTTTAAAGCTTTGCATAACGATACGAAAGTCACTTGCATCAAGCCAACCTGCACGCTGCTCTAGTCCGTCGAACTCACGATAGAAAGCCATATCATAGAAGTCATAGTAATGCGCTATTTCCCCCTTAACTGCAGCTTTCGACTTAAACGAAAACTTACCTAACTCCATTAATAAGCGATCACGATCCCAATTCATTCAACTTCCTCAATTAACTACTTTGTATCTAGATGTAAACGACGCAATTAGACGTTTCTATTAGCTTTGTTAAAAATTAACAAACGCTCAGATACATAAACTCACATTTAACATTGTTTTAAATTAGAGCCCTAAAAAGCATCAATAATTTAGTTACAATATAACCACAACGACATTACAAGGATATTTTAAATTGCGACCTACCGTGAACTAGCAAACTTATCTTAGCTGCTGGTTCATTACCTGAGTAATTAGTGTCGCAAATAAAGAAGAGAGTAGATCATGAGACAAGAAAGTAAACCTTTTACCTTTATCGACATCGTATTGGCCATGAGCATCACTGGCATCATGCTTGGCTTCCTCGTTCAACAGCTTCTCGACTTTTAGTATTTAACAGCGGCCTGTTTTGCCGCATAATCACCAGATATTTTTTGCTGGGTGATAAATAAATGGAATACCTTCCTCCCTGGTGGGCCAGAAATGGCCACCTTCAGAGCGTCTATCCTTCAGTTTTCAGAAAGGTATCAGCTGACTTTTATACTCGTGAGCGCCTGGAAACACCCGACCAAGACTTTATCGACCTGGATTGGGCCAAGAACAAGCAAAGCCCTCTTAAAAGGCTTGTGGTGCTTAGTCATGGCCTTGAAGGACATAGTAAACGTCCATACATACTCGGCATGGCGAAAATTGCGCTCCAGAACAACTGGGATGTGCTTGCCTGGAACTTCCGCTCATGCAGTGGCGAACCAAACAGAAAGCTCCAGTCATACCACAGCGGTCAAACAGGAGACTTACAATACGTTGTTAAGCATGCCATAGCACAAGGTTACGAAGAGGTCTGCTTAGTTGGCTTTAGCATTGGTGGCAATAAGACACTTTTATACCTTGGCCGCGAATCCGAAGACGTTCCCAAAGAAGTCAGCGGCGCCGTTACCTTTTCTGTTCCATGTGATTTAACTAGCAGCTCAAAACAGTTAGCGCTGCCACAGAATAAAATTTACATGAAAAATTTCCTGTTCAGCCTTAAAGCAAAACTTAAAGAAAAAAAGCTTCGTTTCCCGCAAGAAGTTGACCTAACAGGTTTTAGAAAACTGAAAACCTTTTACGACTTTGACCAGCGCTACACTGCACCATTAAACGGCTTTGCTAGTGCAGAAGAATACTGGTACAAATCGAGTTCTAGCAGGTATATAGAACAGATAAATACACCAACACTACTTATCAGCGCGTTAGATGACCCATTCCTCACAAAGCAATGTTTCCCACATGAAGCAGCGAAGAGCAACCCTTGCTTCGAGCTAGAAACACCACGTTTTGGTGGTCATGTTGGCTTTATGGGCTTTAACAAAGAAGGACTCTACTGGTCAGAAGAACGTGCGATTGAATACTTAAATCGCTTAAGCCGGTTTTAAAGCTTAAAGCCAGCTCTCAATTGCCTCGTGTGCCTGAACATTCTCCGCTCGAGCCTGCAAACCACCCTCACTCAAATAAACGCTAAACCGAGCCCGGTCTTTCATAGGAATAAAGGTACCACTCCCGTAAACCAAGCTCGCCCCTGGCAGCCACTTATAACTAGTTAGCCATTGCTTAAAATCTCTAAGCACAGGCAGCGTATTTTCTGAGCCCTTGTCAGCCTGCCAAAGATTAAACAGCGTCCTGGGCTTATTTCTTTCATCATCTATTGAATGGTAACGTCCAGATAAGCGGTCAAAACGAAATGCATCTTCCATCCCTAAAAAGCGCCAGAAATCTCCCCAGACGAGCAAGCGAGCATCCAGCTGCCACACATCCCCTTCTATTTCAAAGTGCAGAGGAGGCTGTTCGTTTAGCTCTAAAACCAAATTATATCGTTGAGGTCCAAGTCTAAATGTTTCAACGCTTGCTATCTTTTGAGCAGAAGTTTGTGCTTTAAAACTGTACAAATCCCAGGAACTGTAAAGAAGGGCCATTGCAGAGAGTATAGCTAGAATAGCAAGCGTAGCTTTTAGCCATGCCTTGAACCATGTACGAAGGAACAGGTACTTGAAAGAAATAACAATTAGCAGAGCGCCGAGAATAGCAATAGACAAGACGGGCAAGAACATAATTACCTCCTACCCTTGTATAAGCTTAAGTACCATACCCAATTGAAGCCAGACTTTCTTCTGACAACTTTAACAAAGCATCATTCTGGGTTTGTGCCTTGGTCATACTCTCAATGTAGTATTCCAATGAAGTCAGTGCATCAGCCAGAGTTTCTAACAAAGTCTGGTCAGGCATCGTATCACCGTCAACCAACTCCTGTTGAATACAGGACATGCACTTCAATAACAAGGACGTTAACCTCTCCTCACCAATGATGCTCATTGCACCACGGATACTGTCCATGACAGTATAGACTGTTGCCAGGTGAAGCTTATCACCCTGGGATTCAACGTAGGAGCTAATTGATCGTTTAGCCAAGCCTAGCCCGGACTTTGACTCATCAATAACAACGATAGTCGCTTCGCTCAAATATGGCGTTTCGCCATCTTTATGGGCCGACTGCAACTCTACTTCACCCTGAATACCCGTTTCTTCAAAGCGCTTAATCGCCTGCTCAATACCTAACACAGCGTCAGCTACAGCAAATAAATCCTGTTCGGCAACATCCGTCCCTGTGCCTTGCCAAGTTTTGATTGCTTCGATCTGCTGATCACAAGCTAGGCTAATTTTCTTCAGGTCGAGCATAGACAAGGTGCTGCTCAGGCGTTCAAAGACACCCACTATAAACTGCATATCCTCATCGCTTGGCGCATCACCACGCTCAAGAATATCTAATTTTTCTTTAAGCTGAATTAGCTCTTCTTGCAATGCATTGGACAAAGACTTAAGAACATCTGCACCCGGGCCAAACAACCGCTTGCTTTCTGCCGATAAAGACTTTTCATCAAAATCCAATAGGGAAACTTTGTAGCCTTCCAGTACTGCATTCACTTGCTGAGAATAATAACCACTAATTGCTAACAAGTAGATAAGCTCTTTATGCAAAGACTCCGGTGCCGATTTACTGGTCACCACAGTTCCAACCAATGCCATCTCACGAAGGTACTTTTCAACCTTCATAAACAAGCGCTTGCGAAGGTCATGAGTACTCATATCTTGTTCAAGCAAGGTGTCTGCGACAATATTCACTAAGGCCCAAAATTGCGCCAATGGCTCACCAGCACATAGTTTCATTGCACCTTTGGAGGCACGAGAGATTAGCCGCAACGCTATTTGCTTGTTTCGGTCACGCAATATGTCAAGCAAACCAACCTGATACATATGCCTGAAGCGCTTAGCGTGGTGTTCAAAGTCACCAAGTTTATTACTACTCGATAGGCCAAATATAGTGCTCGGGTCAAATGCCCTATCGCTGGGTAAGTCAAAAAAGTGTGACTCTGGAAAGGGTTTGGTTTTTCTGGCTATTCGAAGCTCATTGATAATCGGCAAAAGAAGCTCTGGATGATCAAGCTTCTTCTGACAAAAATATTCGGTATAACGGCGCAAGATAAAAATAGCATTACTTAGGTTTGTTAACAGGCCATTTTTGTCGTCATTTGCACCAACAGGCACTTCATTCGCTAAGGCAACAGATTCCTGACATAGCAGCACGCAGCCCTGTACCTCTACCAGCACAAAGATACCGCGCAATTGGTTCAAGTAATCGATGCAGTTCTGAAGATCTTCTCCACTGTCGCGATTTTCCTGAAATCGTTCCAGGCTTTGCTCTGCGTGTTGAATTGTTGCTTCAATTTCCGGCTGAACCAGTTCAATAGAACTTAGACTCGTAGATGACAAGGCCATAAGCTAATTCCGGTCCAAAGAGTAATTATCAAGTTTCAAAATAAAACCGCTTTAA
>NZ_LWFE01001666.1:0-14485 GCF_001635675.1 Oleiphilus sp. HI0061
GGTTATTGCTGTCGGAGATGGTGCTAATGACTTGCCAATGCTGAGTCGAGCTGGATTGGGCGTAGCGTTTAGAGCTAAACCTCTTGTGAAAGAGTCCGCTCGTCATGCGATATCAAACCTAGGCCTTGATGCTGTACTTTACTTGATCGGCTTTAGAGATAGAGAAGCAGAGTAGGATCTTAAGGCTATCGGTATGTTTATTCGATAGTCTTAATTAGCCCTTCTTGAAAGTCTGTTTGTGCAATGGCTTGTTCGCTCGTTTGCGGTTGGGTCATCCAACTTAATACATCATAGTAGCGACGTATGTTTTGCACGTATATGACCGGCTCATTACCACGGGCGTAGCCGTAACGAGTCTGTTTATAATATTTCTTCTTCTGTAAAAGTGGTAAGAATTCTTTTACGTCCATCCATTTGTCCGGGTCTTTTCCGGCTTTCTCTGTCAGAATCCTTGCGTCATCAAGATGGCCGTAGCCCACGTTGTAGGCAGCTAAGGCAAGCCAGCTTCGGTCTGGTTCAGCTATGCGCTTCGGAATCCTGGCTCTAATTTTAGAGAAGTAGCGAACACCACCTTTGATACTCTGCTCAGGATCTAATCTGTTTTTAATGTTCATTTCCTTTGCCGTGATGCGTGTCAGCATCATTAGTCCACGAACACCGGTTGGAGAAGTTGCACGAGGTCGCCAGTGAGATTCTTGGTAGCCCATCGAGGCCATCAGGCGCCAGTCGATGTCTTGCTCTTCTGCAAACTCTTTAAAAGTTTCTTCGTACTTTGGCAGCCGGCTGTTTATATGCCGTATAAAGGTGCGAGCGCCCACGTAATTGAGTTGTCCCAAGTGTCCAAAATAGCGCTCTTTAAGGTTAATAAGTCTGCCATCTTCTTCAATTCGGGATAAGAAGTTGTTTACCTTGTTAATTAAGGTGTGATCTGTGCTGGCAGGAAAGTACCAGCTAATTTGTTGTGCTTCACCAATTTCAAAGGCCTTTTTAACTCGCGGGTAATAAGCTTGGTGAATATCTAGCTCGTTTGAGGTGATGATGGCGTAATCAATTTCTTTGTCTTGTACCATCTTCATCAGGTCAATGGTTTCAACATCAAGAGCTTCCCATTGAAGGGCGTTCATTAAGTCGGGATTTTCATTACGCAGGTTGTTTAATTCTTCTGCGTGATAACTGTCACTTACTACCGCGATACGCTTGTCAATAATATCGCTAATATCTCGCGGTCTAACACTACCGTATCGATAGACGACGATGGGGGTTGTTTCCATGTAAGAGCTGGAGTATTTATATCGATCTGCGCGCGTATCGGAGGCGACCATGCTGGCGGTCGCAATGTTGGTATAGTCGTTATCGAGTGCTGACAAAATCTGGCTGCGGGTGGCCGCGACTTTTACATCCAGTTTGAGTCCCGCATCTTCGGCAAACATTTTCGCAAGGTCATATTCAAAGCCAGCGGGGCCCTCTCGGCCTTCATAATAAACGGCTGGAGCGTTGCGAGTGATGATGTGTAATGTGCTGTGCTTATTGATTTTGTCCATCGTGCTGGGCTTTTCGCAAGCACAGAGCAACGAAGCAAGTAAGAGAATGACAAGCGTTTTGCCATAAAGTAATACTTGGTGAGTAGACCGAAGCTTAATTGGGCTCCGTCGAAGACTGGATTGAATAGAACTTTTTGAATAGGACAAATAAATACCTTTTAATCACCAGACTGCTACTGCATGCATTCCCTTGTTCCGGGGCAGGAGTGCCTCGCTTCAGCGGTGCTGAGCTGTTCCTTTATGTCACTAATTTTATGTATAATCTTTTCAGTAACTGGTCTCTGAGTCAACCTGGAGGGTGGTAAACATTGTTTCAAAATGTACCCGTTTGAGCTCCGTCACGGTCCCCGGATTCACAATTACTACGGCCATTATACCTTCAGATACAATTCTTGGTTAACAGACGCGCCAGTTTCGAGTAGAATACCGCCTCCATTATTTCAACGCTCCTTCGATGAGGTACGCCTTTATTATGTTGGAACTTCGAGGCGCTCCAGCTCTCTCTCCTTTTAGAAGTCATAAACTACTTGAAACCATCCAAGCAGTTATTCCAGAAATCGAATCTGTGTATGCAGAATTTATGCACTTTATTGATGTGTCGCAGGACTTAAATCCTAGCGAACTCAATATCTTGAATAAGCTGCTTACCTATGGTCCAAGTGTGCCCTCTGAGGCAGCGGAAGGCGTTTTGTTTTTGGTTGTTCCACGGCCTGGAACAATTTCACCCTGGTCTAGTAAAGCGACCGATATTGCGCATATTTGTGGCTTGAATCAGGTAAATCGAATTGAACGCGGTGTCGCATATTATGTTCGATCTGCTGAAAAGCTTACGCTCGAACAGCGCCAAACGCTATCTTCGCAGTTCTATGACAGAATGACTGAAGCTGTCTTCCATGAAACGGCGGGTGCCGAGTTGCTGTTTAGACACTCTGAACCGCGCCCTATGAGCAGTGTCGATGTGCTGTCATATGGTGAGAGTGCGCTTGAAGAAGCAAATAAGCGTATTGGTCTGGCTTTGGCTACAGACGAAATAGAGTATTTAACCAAAGCTTTCTGCGGGCTAAAGCGTAACCCGACAGACGTAGAGCTAATGATGTTTGCTCAGGCGAACTCTGAGCATTGTCGTCACAAGATCTTCAATGCATCTTGGGATATTGACGGTGAAGCTCAGCAAAAATCATTATTCTCGATGATTCGTAATACCAATGAGCTGAATTCTGAAGGTGTATTGTCTGCTTATGTTGATAACGCTGCGGTAATAGCCGGATCGAAAGGAAAGCGCTTCTACCCGAACCCTGAAACTCAG
Organism: Oleiphilus sp. HI0061; assembly: GCF_001635675.1. Taxonomy (NCBI): domain Bacteria; kingdom Pseudomonadati; phylum Pseudomonadota; class Gammaproteobacteria; order Oceanospirillales; family Oleiphilaceae; genus Oleiphilus; species Oleiphilus sp. HI0061. The sequence continues at coordinate 2,848 of NZ_LWFE01001666.1, forward strand.
GAGTATCAGGCGCATGAGGAAGATATTCATATCCTCATGAAGGTTGAAACACATAACCACCCGACAGCTATTTCTCCATTCTCTGGTGCCTCGACAGGTTCAGGTGGTGAGATTCGTGATGAAGGTGCTACAGGTAAAGGCGCAAAACCTAAAGCTGGTCTGACAGGTTTTACGGTATCGAACCTAAGAATTCCTGGTTTCGAACAGCCATGGGAAACAGATTTTGGCAAGCCTGACCGAATGACTTCTGCCTATAACATCATGCTTGACGGTCCTCTAGGTGGTGCTGCCTTCAATAATGAGTTTGGTCGACCGAACTTGTGTGGCTACTTTAGAACCTTTGAAGAAGAAGTTGCTGGCCCGAATGGTCAGGAAATCAAGGGTTACCACAAGCCTATTATGATTGCTGGTGGTATGGGAAATATTAAAGAGTCCCATGTACTGAAAGGTGACATCGATGTTGGTGCAAAGCTAATTGTATTGGGTGGCCCGGCCATGCTGATCGGCCTTGGCGGCGGTGCAGCCTCTTCGATGGATTCAGGTGCTAGTCATGAGGACTTGGATTTTGCTTCTGTACAGCGTGAAAACCCTGAAATGGAACGTCGTTGCCAGGAGGTTATAGACCGCTGCTGGCAGCTTGATGATAATAACCCAATTGCCTTTATACATGACGTAGGGGCGGGTGGTTTATCAAATGCTTTTCCGGAGCTTGTGAAAGATGGCGGGCGCGGTGGACGATTCGACTTGCGAAAGATCCCTAACGATGAGCCTGGGATGGCGCCACACGAAATTTGGTGTAACGAATCTCAAGAACGTTATGTTATTGCTGTGTTGCCGCAAGACTTGGAGCGCTTTGAGGCGATTTGTGCTAGAGAACGCTGCCCCTACGCTGTGATTGGTGATGCTCTGGAAGAGCATGATTTAACACTGGAAGATCCGCACTTCGATAATAAGCCGGTTGATCTACCCATGTCAGTGTTGTTTGGAAAACCGCCTAAGATGCACCGTTCGGTTGAATCAGAAGCGTTTACTAAGCCGATGTTCGAGTCTAGTCAGATAGATATAAAAGAAGCGGCTGAGCGCATTCTACGTTTACCGAGTGTGGCGAGTAAGAGCTTCCTTATCACGATTGGTGATCGTTCAATTACCGGAATGGTTGCACGAGATCAGATGGTTGGCCCATGGCAGGTTCCCGTTGCTGATGTAGCGGTTACTGCGGTTGATCTTGAAAGCCATACTGGTGAAGCGATGGCGATGGGCGAGCGTACGCCAATTGCGAATATCGATGCGCCGGCTTCTGGTCGTATGGCTGTTGGTGAGGTGGTTACCAACCTGGCGGCTTCATCTATCGAAAAAATCTCTGATATTCGTTTGTCTGCTAACTGGATGGCCGCAGCGGGTCACCCAGGTGAAGACGACAATTTATATAAAACTGTTCAAGCGGTTGGCATGGAGTTGTGTCCTGAACTGGGTATTTCTATCCCGGTCGGTAAAGACTCTATGTCGATGAAAACTGTTTGGCAAGAAGGGCATGAGACACGCACGGTTACCTCTCCGTTGTCTTTGATTATTACCGGCTTTGCGCCAGTCAGTGATGTAAGAAAAACACTGACACCTGAGCTGGCAAGTGATCAGGGTGATACTGATCTAATATTGATTGATTTGGCGAATGGTCAAAACCGATTGGGTGGATCGGCTCTGGCACAGGTTTATAAGCAAATGGGTGCCGTCACGCCAGATGTCGACGACCCGGAAGATTTAAAAGCTTTCTTTGCTGTGATTCAGGGTTTGAATCAAGATGGCAAATTGCTGGCTTATCACGATCGTTCTGATGGCGGCTTATTTACAACCCTGGCGGAAATGTCATTCGCTGGGCGTGTAGGTGTTGACGTTAAGCTGGACTTGTTGGCTGAAGACTCCAGCCACTTCGCGCGAGAACTTTATAATGAAGAGCTAGGTGCAGTCATCCAGGTTAAGCAAGGTGATACTGAAGAGGTTCTTCAGCAATTCACTGCTGCGGGCTTAGGTGAGCATACGCTAGTAATTGGCCAGACCAACGAAGACGATAAGATTCGTTTTGCTTTTGATGGTCAGTCAGTTATTGAGGAATCTAGAGCTTACTATCAGAGAATTTGGGCAGAAACGAGCTATCGAATGCAATCGGCACGTGATAATGCCGAGTGTGCTCAAGAAGAATACGATACATTACTGGATGAAAAAGACCCTGGCTTGAACGCTAAACTAAGCTTCGATCCGAACGAAGATATCGTTGCGCCTTATATCAATACTGGTGCCAAGCCAAAGGTTGCGGTACTGCGTGAGCAGGGCGTTAATGGACAGATAGAGATGGCAGCTGCCTTCACCAAGGCAGGCTTCTCAGCCGTTGATGTTCATATGAGTGATCTCTTGGCTGGCAGAACAGCCTTAAGTGATTATAATGCGTTAGTCGCTTGCGGCGGCTTCTCTTACGGCGATGTTTTGGGCGCTGGTGAAGGTTGGGCGAAATCGATCTTGTTCAATAGCAGCGTGAGAGATCAATTCTCGGCCTTCTTTGAGCGTCAAGATACTTTAGCGCTTGGCGTTTGTAATGGCTGTCAGATGATGTCTAATCTTCGTGAGCTGATTCCTGGTTCAGAGCATTGGCCTCATTTTGTGCGCAACCGTTCTGAGCAGTTTGAAGCACGTGTAGCGCTCCTGGAAGTACAATCGTCTCCTTCTTTGATCTTGAATGGTATGGCGGGCTCTCGACTTCCTGTGGCAGTAGCGCACGGAGAAGGGCGAGCTGAATTCGCGAGTGAGCAAAAACTGGCGTCCCTGATGTCGTCTGAGCAATTGGCTTTAAAATACGTAGACAATTATGGGCAGACAGCGACTCGTTATCCTGCTAACCCGAATGGCTCTCCAGAAGGCTTAGCCGGGGTTTGTTCTCAGGATGGACGTGTGACGATTATGATGCCTCACCCTGAGCGTGTTTATCGTACTTTGCAAAACTCTTGGCACCCTAAGGACTGGGGAGAAGATGGTCCTTGGTTGAGGATTTTCAGAAACGCGAGAAAATGGTTCGTTTAACGAACCATTTTTTTTGCCTGGGTTTTGTCTAGAAAGATTGGTTAAATGCTCCGAATTTGGGCGTGTAACAAAATGTTAAAATCTGTATTTCTTTGTGAAAACTGCGACGTCGAATATTTGTCGACTTGATCGATAATTGACCTTCAAATTACGTTTCAAATAACGAAATATTGACAGGCTCTCAAAAAGACAACGTTTTTGCTGGTTTTTATGCACACATTTGAGGCGCTTGCTATATAAGTGAGTAAAAAACTGAGGCTTTCTACACTTTTCTTTGTTGACATATTTAACGTATTGATAATAAAGGGTTTATTTGCTTCGGTTAAAAAAGTGTCAATTTGTATGAAGTTCAGTGTTTATCAGTGTTTAGGGCGTTTTCCCAAAAACTTTCCCCAGAGTTATCCACAGTTTTTGTGGGTAAGTTAAAATTAAATCTAACACTTGTTTGAAACACCTGTATTGGCGGGCTTTACACGTAAATCTGTGTAACCTTAATAAATGAATCAAGTGTACGGTAGGGTATATGGTATGTATAAGTTATGTTTTTTTGTGCCTGTCGAGAATGCGGAAAAAGTTAAGGATGCGGTTTTTTTGACAGGTGCAGGTAGGATAGGTTGTTATGATCGGTGTAGCTGGGAAACTTTGGGGGCTGGACAATTTAGACCTTTATCTGGTAGCAAGCCAGCGATTGGTCAGATTGATGAAATTGAAAAAGTTCAAGAGCTAAAGGTTGAATTGGTTTGTTCGGATGAGTGTATCAAACAGGCCGTGTCAGCATTGAAGCAGGCTCATCCTTACGAAGAGCCTGCATACGAAGTATTTCGTTTGGAGGAGGGCTTCTAGTGTTCCCTAGCTCATTAGCTGATTAAGGCTGACTGGTGTGACTCTGAGCACTTCATCAATGGTTGTTAAGCCATTTGCTATTTTATTTGCGCCGCTTAGCCTTAGTGAATACATCCCTTCTTTAATTGCTTCTTTTCTGAGCTCTGCTACTTGACCGCTTTCGTGTATGTGCCCTTTTAAGCTTTCGGATAAGGGCATGATTTCATAAACGCCTGCTCGACCGCGATAGCCTGTTTGTCGACATTCTTGGCAGCCGACGGGTTGTTGCGCATTTTGAGGCAAAGGTGTTTTCCAAGGTCTGGTAAGCATTTTCCAGTCTTCCTCTTCAAGCTCGACAGGTGTCTTGCAGGACGTACAAAGGGTTCTAACCAGCCTTTGGGCCATCACGCCCAATACCGTTGCTTTTATTAGGTATGGAGGGATGCCGAGTTCCATTAATCGCGTGATTGCGCTGGGTGCGTCATTAGTATGCAGTGTCGAAATAACCAGGTGGCCTGTCAGGGCAGCTTGTATTGCCATCTCGGCTGTTTCCAGGTCTCTTATTTCACCAATCATTATGATATCGGGGTCTTGTCGCATAAGGGCTTTAATGCCGCTGGCGAAATCCAGGTCGATATTTTGTTGGATCTGCATCTGATTGAAGGCAGGTTCTACCATTTCAATCGGATCTTCAATCGTGCTGACATTAACTTCGGGTGTCGCGAGTTCACGCAAGGTCGAATAGAGCGTTGTCGTTTTTCCTGAACCGGTCGGGCCGGTAACGAGAATAATGCCATTTGGCTGACCGGTCATTTGCTTCCAGCGTTTTAAATCTTCGCTAGAAAAGCCTAACTCAGAGAATGAGCATTGTAAGACTTCCGGATCGAAAACACGCATTACTAGTTTTTCGCCAAAGGCGGTAGGCAGGGTTGAAAGACGGAGCTCTATTTCCTTCTCATTGCTGTTACGTGTTTTTATTCGGCCATCTTGTGGTTTTCTTTTTTCGGCGACATTGAGGCGACCTAGAATCTTGAAGCGGCTGGTAACCGCGATGCCTACTTTGGCGGGAAATTCATAGACGTTATGCAGTACACCATCAATTCGAAAGCGTACTTGTGAGATTTCCCGGCGTGGTTCAATGTGAATATCGCTAGCGCGCTGCTCAAAAGCATATTGCAGAAGCCAGTCAACAATGTTGATGATGTGTTGATCGTTAGCGTCCGGGTTGCCTTGCGCGCCAAGTTCCAGCATTTGTTCAAAGTTCTGTGAATGCTGCGAGGAAGTTTGTGCGCCAGCCTTATTAACAGAGTTTGCCAGGTGATAAAATTCGACAGTATATTTTCTTAGATCAGCAGGAGAGACGATGACTCGGCTAATGTTCTTCTTGAGAATGTGCTTTAGATCGTTTTCCCAATGATCAACAAAAGGTTGGGCGCTGGCGATGACGGCTTCTTCTGAGTTGATTTCGACTGCCAGAATATGATGCCGCTGAGCGAAAGCAAGTGACATCACGTTTGCTACTTTCTGACTATCAATTTTCAGAGGGTCGATTTGGAAAACCTCTTGCCCGCTCCATGTAGAAAGCCAGTTAAGCAAGGATTCTATGCTGATGGCTTCCCCGGAAGGTTTACTTAGTTCAGCGTTCGCTATGATTTCTAAAGGGTGAAGCTTTGCCTGCGCACTTCCTTTTGGCGCGATCAGCAGCGCCTTCGCATCTTCCTCACTTAACCACTTATCTTGCTGCAATTGGTGAACGATTTGCCCGAAAGTGAGTGGCTCAGAATGTGAAAATTGCTGCTGCATTAAGGTTTACTCTCATGTAATTAAAGCTAACTGATTAGTTAGCTAATCTAGAATAGCGCTCGGCCCAGAGCGCGTTCCCACTTTATATAAAACATAGCAGATAAAAAGATGTTGACGGTTAATAAAGTGATAACCAGGTCTAAGCCTGCGCCTTGAGATAGAAAGGCTTCGACAACTGCTTGAGTAAAATAGAATAAAACGATAAAACAAAGCCACGTATATGAACGCAGGCTATCTTTAATTAAGCCAGGCAGAATGATCAGCAATGGGGAGAGTTTGACGCTTACGACGACCCAGGGTGAGCTTCCTTCGGGTAGGTAGCTTGGAAGGCTGGTGATGATCATCATTAGAATAAGTAAAAGGTAGGAAGCCCAAGTAATGCAGTAGGCGACTACGTTTTTTCTTGGGCGCTGTGGTGTTTGAGACATTCGGTGTTCCATTACAATTGAGGTGAGCTTGGTGTCGACAGTCCGACTTCACCCTCAAACTTATACCGTAGAGGGCGCTTCGAAGCATATATCGTTTATATAAGTTCGAGTACGTTTTCTGGTGGGCGACCCAGAACTGCTTTGTCGCCTTTAATGACAATAGGGCGTTCGATGAGCTTTGGGAATTTCGTCATCGCGTCAATTAATTGGGCGTCGCTAAGTGTTTTATCTGCTAGCTCGTTGTCTTTGTAAGCTTGCTCACCTTTGCGAAGAAGTTCGCGGGCGCCAATGCCTAACTTACCAAGTATCTCTGAGATTTTTTTGGCGTCTGGCGTATCATCTAAATACAGAACAATTTCAGGCTGGATGCCTTTCTCTTCGATAAGCGCTAAGGTTTGGCGTGATTTAGAGCAGCGAGGATTGTGGTATATTTGTATCGTGTCGGTCATAGTTAATCGTCCAGCGTGGTAAAATTAGATGGCATATTGTAACAGGAGTCAGGCTTGAGAATAAAAACACTTTTGCCCTTTGTATTGTTTCTTTTTCTAAGTGCCTGCTCTGAATCTGTTTTCGTCTTTTCTGATGGTCGCCAGCAAGCGCTAAACTCATATAAGGGGCAGTGGCTATTAATCAATTACTGGGCAGAATGGTGCCGGCCCTGTCTCGATGAATTACCAGAATTGAACAAGTTAAATAAAGGTGAGGCCTTCCAGGTTCTGGGTTTTGACTTCGATAAAGCGAAAGGAGAGCTCTTGGATAGCAAGGTTAAGCGGTTGGGAATAGATTTTCCGGTGCTTGATGCAGACCCGTCTAGCATGTTTTCTCAGAAATTGCCGAGTGGCCTGCCAGCGACAATGTTAATAAACAAGCAGGGGAAGTTTGTTAAGTGGTTAATGGGGCCGCAAACGGCAGAGTCGATCAATAGGCATTTAGGCTTGGAGTAAAAGTAGCTGTTTTTACTCTGAGCTCAAATATTGTTAAGCCAGAGTTGATACGCGCTCTGCTTCTTGGATTACCCGTTTAGGGCACCTGTCCATCACCACTGATATTCCTGCTGCACGTAACTTGGCTGCAGCAGTTTCATTGATGACGCCAATCTGCATCCAAACAACCTTGGGTTGTAGAGTTTTCGGAAGTGCTAGCACTTCGTCACATATCGATGCAGCGGCTTCAGAGTTTCTAAAAATATCGACCATGTCGACCTTAATGGGCAGCTTGGTGATGTTTTTGATTACCGTTTCACCTAACAGATTCTGGCCTTCTAGGTCTGGGTTAATCGGTGTGATTTTGAAACCTTTGTTTTGCAAGAAGTTCATGACTTCATTACTTGGTCTTTCGGGTTTTTGACTGGCACCAACTAAGGCAATTGTTTCAACTGAGTTGAGTAGATCTATCAACTGGTTGTGGTTAAATTGTGTTTTGATAAGGTTCACCAATGCGTCTGATACGGGAATTAAAGTCGTAAAAAATAAGCGCTAAGATGCTTCGACAAGGCCTTAAGTCATGCTAACATCTCAGCTCCTACAATATGTCATCGCGATACCTCATGCCAGCAAAATTTGTTCATCTCAAGTTACATACTGAATTCTCCCTTACCAACGGTTTGGTAAGGATCAAACCGCTGATTAAACAGTTGGTCGATGAGGAGTTTCCGGCGGTCGCGATCACTGATCAATCTAACCTGTGTGCACTCGTCAAGTTCTATAAGTCTACGCGCGGTTCTGGTATCAAACCGATCGCCGGGGTTGATATTTGGCTCGAAAACGAAAGTGAGCCAGACAATCCAAGCCGTCTTACCTTGTTGGCAAAGACTGACAAGGGTTACCTTAATATGACCGAGTTGGTCTCGAAGGGTTTTACTGAAGGGCAAGATTATGGCAAAGCGGTCATCACGAAAGAGTGGTTGAAGGAAGCATCAGAAGGTCTGATTGTTTTGTCCGGTGCGAAAGATGGAGAAATTGGCCGTGCTTTGTTGGCTGGGAGAGAAGACCTTGCTGTTGAGCTCTTGGAGCACTGGATGTCGGTTTTTTCTGATAGTTTCTACCTTGAACTTCAGCGTACTAATCGCCCTAATGATGAGGAATGCGTTCATCTGAGTGTTGCGCTAGCCGAGAAGTTATCGTGTCCGGTTGTTGCGACAAACGATGTGCAATTTCTGGCTGAGTCTGATTTTGAGGCTCACGAAGCCAGGGTTTGTATTTCAGACGGTGAAACACTCGATAACCCAAACCGGGAAAAGCTCTATAGTGACGCTCAGTACCTTAAAAGTGCTGACGAGATGTTGGCCTTATTCGAAGATATTCCCGAGGCCGTTGAAAACACGATAGAAATCGCTAAACGCTGCAATGTGGAAATTCGTTTGGGCGAGTACTTTCTGCCTCAATATCCCGTGCCTGAAGGCATGACAATGGATGAGTTTTTTCGCAAGCTTTGTCATGACGACCTGGATGAGCGCTTAAAAGTAATTTTGGCTAATTGTCCTGAAGACGAGCTTGAGGAACGGCGAAAACCTTATCTGGATCGCTTGAAATTTGAACTCGATATCATTCTTCAGATGGGGTTTCCCGGCTATTTTCTGATCGTAATGGACTTTATTAAATGGGCGAAGGATCATGATATCCCTGTTGGCCCGGGTCGTGGTTCAGGTGCTGGTTCACTTGTTGCATATGTATTGAAAATTACCGACCTGGATCCCTTGCAATACGATCTACTATTCGAACGTTTCTTGAACCCGGAACGTGTCTCGATGCCTGACTTTGACGTTGACTTCTGTATGGATGGGCGAGACCGGGTTATCTCTTATGTTGCTGATCATTACGGCAGGGATGCGGTATCGCAGATTATTACCTTTGGTACGATGGCAGCAAAGGCTGTGGTGCGAGATGTTGCGCGTGTGCAGGGTAAATCTTACGGTTTGGCTGACCGGCTTTCGAAGATGATTCCTTTCGAAATCGGCATGACTTTGTCAAAGGCGATTGAGCAGGAACCGACCTTAAAAACTTTTCTTGATGAAGACGAAGAAGCCCAGGAGATCTGGGAAATGGCTGTCTGTCTAGAAGGGATTACGCGTAACGTCGGTAAGCACGCCGGTGGTGTTGTTATCGCACCGACTAAACTGACAGACTTTGCTGCACTTTATTGTGATGAAGAAGGCGGTGGCCTGGTTACCCAGTTCGATAAAAATGATGTTGAAGATGCAGGCCTGGTTAAGTTCGACTTCTTGGGGCTTCGTACTCTAACTATCGTTGACTGGGCTTTGAAGATGATTAACCCTCGCTTGGCAGCGAAAGGTAAAGAGCCTATTAATATTGACCATATCCCACTGGATGATAGGCCCTCTTTTGAATTGCTGAAGTCAGCAGAAACAACGGCGGTATTCCAGCTGGAATCCCGTGGTATGAAAGACTTGATTCGTCGACTTCAGCCAGACAACCTTGAAGATATGATCGCACTGGTTGCACTATTTAGACCGGGGCCTTTGGAGTCAGGCATGGTTGATGACTTTATCAACCGTAAGCATGGGCGGGCAGAAGTAGCCTATCCTCATCCTGACTTTCAGCATGAGAGTCTGAAAGGCATTCTAGAACCGACTTACGGTGTTATTGTCTATCAGGAACAGGTTATGCAGATTGCACAGACCTTGGCAGGATATACGCTAGGTGGCGCGGATATGCTGCGTCGTGCAATGGGTAAGAAAAAACCGGAAGAAATGGCTAAGCAGCGCGATACCTTCCGTGAAGGTGCTGCGTCAATTGGTGTTGACCCAGACCTCGCCATGAAAATATTCGACTTGGTAGAAAAGTTTGCGGGCTATGGTTTTAACAAGTCTCACTCAGCGGCCTATGCGGTCGTTTCCTATCAAACATTGTGGCTAAAGACTCATTTTCCTTCAGAGTTTATGGCTGCGGTACTGACTGCCGATATGCAAAATACCGACAAGGTGGTGACCTTAGTCGAAGAGTGTCGTCAGATGAAAATCTCTTTGGTGCTGCCGAATGTCAATGTCAGTCAATATACCTTTACCGTTGATGACGATCTTCAGGTTGTCTACGGTTTGGGTGCCATTAAAGGCTTAGGGGAAGGGCCCGTTGAGAGTGTCTTGGAAGCCAGGGAAGAGGGCGGACCATTTAAAAGTCTGTTTGATTTTTGTGACCGGGTAGATTTGAAGAAGGTGAATAAGCGAGCTCTGGAAGCATTGATCCGAGCCGGTGCCATGGATTCGATTGGCCCGAGCCGCGCGAGGATGATGGAAAGTATTACCGAAGCAGTACAACGCGCTGACCAGAATGCCAGAAACCAAAATGCGGGTATGATGGATATGTTTGGCGAGGTTGTTCCTGACGAAGATGAGGATGTCTACGCAAGTTCAGAAGGTGTTCGTGAGTGGAGTGAAAAAGAGCGGCTAGGGCAGGAAAAAGACACCTTGGGCTTATACCTGACAGGTCACCCTTTTGATGAGTATGAAAAAGAGGTTAGGCGTTTTGCTCCGAACTCTATATTAAACCTTAAGTCCAGTCGTAATCGGACGACGGTAGTGGGTTTGATTGTTGAAATTCGGGTAATGAAGAATAAACGTGGCCAGACCATGTGCTTCGTTACTTTGGATGATCGTAGTGCACGAATTGAGGCGACACTATTTGCGGATACATTTGACGAGTGTCGCGAGGCTATTCAAAAGGATGAGGTGGTTGCTGTTTCTGGTGTAGTGAGTCTTGATGACTATTCCGGAATGCTGAAGATGCGAGTTAGCCAGGTACAAAGTATTGCTTCAGCGAGAATTAACTTTGCCAAGAATATCTCTATCAGTATTAGTCAGGCGCAGTGTGCTGACGGAATGCTAGAAAGCGTTAAGAGTAAGTTGGAACCTTATCGTTGTACTCAGCCAGTACCTGCTGCACCAGCAATGCTTGGTGAGGGGGCAATGGTGCGAGAAGAAGAGTCGCTTCAGCCAGCAGGTTGTAAGGTTGCCTTAAGCTACCAGCGACCTGATGTGAGTGCGGTTATCGAATTTGGTGATAGCTGGCGGGTTGAGCCTGCTGACGAATTGTTTCAAGAGTTAGAGTATTTGCTGGGTGAAGGGAAGGCGCAGCTCGTTTATTAGCCTCATATTTTTTTTATGTTGTGGCGGGATTTTCACTTATGCTGTCTGGTAAGGCGGCGAAAAAAAAGTAACAATAGCCCCCTCAAATCTAATGGAAGAGTCAGTTAGCCAGACTAAAGCGGTTTATTATGAATTTATACTACCTTGATTTTGAACAGCCCATTGCAGAGCTGGAAGAAAAAATAGAAGAACTTCGCTTGGTCGGCAGTGATCAGGAGCTCAATATTCAAGAAGTGATTGAGCGTCTTGAGCATGAATGCGAGATTCGTACAAAAGATATTTTTGCGAATCTTAATGCTTGGGATGTCGCGCGCTTGGCTAGACATCCAAAGCGTCCTTATACGCTTGATTACATTGAGCAGATTTTCACAGACTTTGATGAGTTGCATGGTGATAGAACTTATGCTGATGATCA
>NZ_LWFE01001667.1:0-915 GCF_001635675.1 Oleiphilus sp. HI0061
AAGACCTTTTGCAGCACAACCCAAGTGTGTTTCCAGTACCTGACCGACGTTCATTCGAGACGGAACACCTAGCGGGTTAAGTACAATATCTACTGGGTTACCATGCTCATCATATGGCATATCTTCAACTGGCATAATAACCGAGATAACACCCTTGTTCCCGTGTCGTCCAGCCATCTTATCACCAGGCTGAATACGACGTTTGATCGCAACGTAAACCTTAACTATTTTCAGTACACCCGGTGCGAGATCATCACCAGTCTGAAGCTTACCCTTCTTAACTTCGAAGCGCTCTTCCTGATCTTTACGACGATCTTCCAATTGCGCCTCTGCCTTCTCCAACATCTCATTTAGAGAGTCTTCAGACATACGAATTGTGAACCAATCGCTAGGCTCTAAGCCTTTAAGGTAATCTTCACTAAGGGTATCGCCCTTCTTCAAACCTGGCGCAGAAATTACAGACTGACCAAGCAAAGCTTTTGTAAGACGCTCATAAGTTGCGCCCTGAACAATGCGATACTCATCTTTCAAATCTTTACGGAACTTATCAAGCTGATCGTTTTCAATATCTTTCGAACGCTGATCTTTCTCAACACCGTCACGAGTAAAGACCTGAACGTCGATTACCGTACCACGCGTTCCTGTAGAAACTCGCAGTGAAGTATCCTTAACATCAGATGCTTTTTCACCGAAGATTGCTCTAAGTAGCTTTTCTTCAGGCGTTAACTGGGTTTCGCCCTTAGGTGTTACCTTACCAACAAGAATATCACCAGCACCCACCTCAGCACCGATATAAACGATACCCGACTCATCCAGCTTGGAAAGTGCGTTCTCACCAACATTCGGAATATCGGCAGTAATATCTTCGCTACCTAACTTGGTATCACGCGCAACACAAGTCAATTCCTGAATATG
>NZ_LWFE01001668.1:0-1275 GCF_001635675.1 Oleiphilus sp. HI0061
AGGTGCTGGAACCGAAGCTGATCGGTCACTTAATAAGTTCATCACTTTAATGCCCGCCATTTCAAAACTATCGACAATCTCGTTAGTCTTTGTTTGAAGTACTGAGTGAACGAGTAATAAAGGAATCGCCGCAATCAAACCGAATGCAGTCGTGTTCATCGCTACTGAAATACTTTGTGATAGCAAGCTAGCTTTTTGTGCAGGATCGGCCGAGGCAACCGCTGTAAATGCAGCGATCAAACCAATGATCGTGCCCAACAAGCCGAGCAAGGTTGAAACGTTAGCTAAAGTCGCTAGATATTGCGTACGTTTTTCTAAACGCGGCATCGTTTCCAGCAAGCCTTCTTCCATCGCATATTCAATTTCTTCACGTGGCTGTCTGCGGCCTAATCGAACCAGACCCGCACCGATCATATTCGACATGGCGGTCTTAGACGAAGAAGCAAACTTTACAGCCGACTTAAAGTCCTTCCCGCTAATCATACGGTGAAGCTTATTAAAGTCCTGGCGGTTATTACGCTTAGCGACACTCAGGTAAACATAGCGTTCAATTGCAATCACCAAACCAACTACCAAAATGATTGAAATCGGATACATGAAGAATCCGCCTTCCTGAAAAAATCGAATTATTGTCTCGATCATAACAATTTACTCCTGGGGGTTTTCTTTGCTTTATGCCTTGTAGGCCATTTAAAATTTATACAATCATCAAGTGCACTTCGCTGACGATTGCAAACAATTGTGAAAATTGTAGATTGAAAAGAGAGAAAAGACGGTTAGATCACGAAAGGATTTGTTGCGAATTGTGTTCATGTTCTTCCATGCACATACTTTGTGTGACTCCTGTCATAGTTTGACGCCATATAGGCCAATATACCTTCTTTTAGCTTACAAGAACCTGTCTAAGTGATGAATCCTACTTTGGTATTGCGGGCACAGTAGTCGCTTTTACATTCTGTTTGCTGAAGGCTTCATGGTAACTTTGCATTCTCAGAAAGCTGGCCCGGTCAAGCGGCTGAATAGGACGTGACGATGCCAAGGTCTGCTCAGGTTCATCAAGAGAGTAAACCTTTGCTGGCTGCCAAGGAACCAAATACAAAACGGTAGGAAGCTCTTGGTTCCCTCGAATAGTCGCCCCTTCGATTGCGATCACAGTTCCTTCTGCCGCCACAACTTGCGTTAAAATAAGACAAGTCAGTAGCATTAAACATTGAGTTAATTTCATATCCTACAACTCCTTATTGTCTATTTTTGATATCAAAGATCCAGTCTTTT
>NZ_LWFE01001669.1:0-1018 GCF_001635675.1 Oleiphilus sp. HI0061
TCGACCGTACGGTGCTTATCATGGGTGAACTCTCGAGGATTCCAATAATCCAGAGCTATTAGCCCTTTCTTTACTGCCCGCCCAACGACACCATGATCTTCTAGAGAGCGAAACATTTCAGGAAAAAGCGTAACCAGTCCAAAATGCATACATTCACATCTCTAAGCCAGTCACACCACATTGACCAGCAAGTTTCTATCTTTGCACCACTTAAAGAACCAATCCCTTATGCCAGAACTGATTTACAGAACTGATTAAGTAGTGCCTATATAAAAACGCCCCGCAAGTACCGCAATCAGCGCTTTACAAACTAAAACTCCGGATCCCAATCAACTTCAATGGATCCTGCTTCCAGATCTACCGCCAAGACAACCTGATCTGGCAAGTAAGGAATTAATCGCTCCCTACCGTCCAAGCTATCCTTACACTTTTTTACTACCAAAACATCGTTAGATCCGGTTTCAATCAAATGATCAACACGACCAAGTAAAACCTTCTCTTCTACATCAGACCCTGAAGCAAATACTTTCAGACCTTGAAGCTGATGCCAGTAGTAATCACCGCTAGGCAGTTCCGGCAATTCTTCTCGAGGTACAGAAATCAACGAACCACAATACTGCTTAGCCTCATCGCGATCATGACACCCCTTTAACTGGGCGACCAGACCATTGCCATGAGCTTTGCAGCTAAGCACGGTTACCGATCCGTTCTTGCTGCCACCTTCGAGAGTCCAATTTTTATATTGGCAAATATTTTCTTTAGGCTGAGTATAGGAAAACACCTTCACCCAACCCTTAACACCGTATACCGAGGTAATCTTACCCATTACAGCTTTTTCTGTAGCTTTGCTCATGAGTAATTATTTCCAGCCGGTATCAATGTTAGCTTTCCAGACTACTTAAACGGCCTTACGCAGCTTTAGCAGACTCTTTCAAAAGTGTCTTAACTCGGTCAGAAGTCTGAGCACCTTTATCTAACCAGTGCTGAACACGGTCAGAATCAACTCTTAAACGTTCTT
>NZ_LWFE01001670.1:0-739 GCF_001635675.1 Oleiphilus sp. HI0061
GATTAGCTCCCTCTCAACCATGACCAATGCGCTAGTGCTGAGTGGTGGTGTTTCAGAGTTGGGTTCACTGCGTAATATTCAGTTAAAACGCAAAGGTAAGCTTATTCAATCGCTCGACGTATATGACCTACTGCTAAAAGGTGATACCTCTGGTGATGCCCAGCTCAAATCTGGTGATGTGGTATTTATTCCCGCTGTTGGCCCTCAAGTAGCAATAAAGGGCCAAATTAAACGCCCAGCATATTATGAGCTTAAAGGAAGCGGCTCCGTTTCTGATCTTCTGTCATATTCCGGTGGCATGTTGGCTTCTGCTTACCCTCAAGGTGCAACGCTTGAACGGGTTAACGAACAAAATGAACGTGAGTTTCTGAATCTAGACTTATCATTAAGTGCTGATATAAACCGTACTTTAAAAAATGGCGACCAGATTACCTTGCCTAAAATTCTGCCGAAGGTAGAAAATGTCATTAAAGTGGCTGGCCATGTAGAGCGTGCCGAAACGCGCCGTTGGACGCCCGGTTTACGAGTGAGTGATATCATTCAAAGTATAGAATACTTAAAGCCGGAGCCAGACCTAAATTATGCGTTAATTAAACGCTATTCAAAACCAGAGCGAACCTTAAGTGTTCACGCTTTCAGTGTCACAGATTCATTGAAATCTAAGCAAAGCGAAGCAGACCCAGTACTACAAGACCTAGATCAGCTGGTGTTCTTTGGTCTATATGGCGATCGTTCTGAA
>NZ_LWFE01001671.1:0-1190 GCF_001635675.1 Oleiphilus sp. HI0061
CTGCTAGTGCTTATGAAGAAGAGCGAACTGAGTACAGTGCCGGGGTAGATTTTCTTCATGAGAAAACGATAGTGAGCGCGGGCTATACCAACAGTGAAGAAAATGACTTCTCAGCCGACACAGTGTTTGTTTCTGTTTCACAAGATTTCTTTGGTGATTTAACTAACTTGAGCTTGGGTTATTCCAGAGGATGGGATGAAGTTGGAATGATTCAGAGTGACTTTTCTGAAGATGTTGACAGGCAGAACTACAAACTGGGGCTATCTCAAGTCATCACGAAAAATATGCTCTTTGGCGTGGACGTCGATATTATTACTGACGAAGGTTATTTGAATAACCCCTATCGCGTATACCGCTATCAGAGTGGTTCATCTTTCGAGACAGCTACTGAAAAATACCCGCAAACACGAACCAGTACAGCTGTTGCACTTCGTTCTCTTTACTACTTGCCGTATCGAGCATCGATTAAAGCAGAGTATCGTTATTTCACTGACAGCTGGGGGATAGAAGCGGATACCTTCGAACTTCAATATATTCACCCGGTTGGTCCTTCTTGGGTCTTTGAGGGCCGATATCGTTATTACCAGCAAACCAGTGCAGACTTTTATAGTGACCTTTTCCCCTTTCAGGACTCACAAGACTTTATGGGGCGTGATAAGGAATTGAGTACCTTTAGTGATTATACGATTGGTTTAGGAGCAAGTTATATTTTTGGTAAAGGTGCCATCCCACATGTAGATAGGCTAAAGCTAACGGCTTTGGTTGATTACTTAGAATTTTCCTATGACAACTTCAGAGATGTGACCAAACCTTCTACTGTTGCAGGAAACGAACCTTTGTATGGTTTCGATGCGTGGGTCACGCGTATATCGGTCACGATGGAATATTAGAGAGAATTGGGGAAGAGTTAGATGAATAATAAAGCGACCAGAAAAGCATTGAAAAGCATACTCTTGTTTGCTGTATGCCTAGTTTCAGTGAGTAGCTTTGGTGAGGAGTCAGCGACCGAGCCGGGTGCGGTTATCGAAAAACAGTCTGCGCCTGTGGCGGACAAGCCTGTTGCCTTGAGTGTGGCGCAGCTGAAGAAAAAGGTCATCAAGCTGAATCGAGACCTGTTTATTCTGGAAGAAGATTTGCTGTTTCCGGCAAATACCCAGTTTGTTGTTTATCTGAGTCTGGATACGGGTAAA
>NZ_LWFE01001672.1:0-532 GCF_001635675.1 Oleiphilus sp. HI0061
ACTTCGTTTAAGAATCGCAGAACGTCAAATAGACCAATCTGAAATCCATACAATTCATGGTTTCTGTCAGCAGCTTCTGGCGCGTCATGCATTAGATTTAAATGTCGCTTTTACGCAAAACCTGATGGAAGACACCAAGCCTCTGTTGCTGCGGGTCTGTGAGGATTACTGGCGCCAGGAAGTCTTTGCTCTACCACAAGAGTTGTTACTAGAGGTCTATAGTAACTGGGCGACGCCTGCAGAACTGATGTCGTCTCTTGAACCTTTGATTAATAGACGACCAGATGTATTCACACCAGCTGTACTTGAGGGTGGTCTTTCAGCCTGGGAGCAGCATTACCATGCCACAATTGATTGGTATCAAACACTTCGCTCACGAACCTTAGATAGCATCGATGAAGTACAGAAACTTGTCGCTGAATCAATGCTAAAAGGCGTGAACCATAAGAATAAATGGCTCACTTTGATTCGCGAATGGTGCGAAGCCGAGTTCACAAGTTTCGACTTTCCTAAAGCCAGTAAACGTAAGAAT
>NZ_LWFE01001673.1:0-1177 GCF_001635675.1 Oleiphilus sp. HI0061
TGAAGTTACGTTTCTCTGGTTCGAATGTGAGCGAACTCCGGATCACAGATGCTTTAGGGCAAGAAAGTACAATGAGCTTTATTCAGTCGCAAGTTAATTTAGAGCTGCCAAGTAATACCTTTACGCCTGAATTACCAGAAGGTACTGACATTATTAGAGATGTCCAAATACCCGGCTCATAGGTAGATAGAAAATGTCTTTATTCGATGACGCGCCGCTTTTTAGTGAATCCCAGAAAGAATCTACAAGCAAACGCTATGCGCCTTTAGCTGCGCGTGTAAGACCTGCAGACCTGTCAGAGTATGTTGGTCAAAGTCACCTGGTAGGGCCTTCTCGTCCATTAAGGCAAGCCATAGATAAACAAGCTCTTCATTCTATGATCTTATGGGGGCCGCCTGGCGTCGGCAAGACTACTTTTGCGAATCTATTAGCTGAGCACTTCGATGCCAACTTCTTGCCCTTATCTGCAGTATTGAGTGGTGTGAAAGATATCCGTTCGGCGATTGAACAGGCAAAGATGTATCGTCAACAAACGGGTAGGGACACAATACTTTTCGTAGATGAAGTCCACCGCTTTAATAAGTCCCAGCAAGATGCTTTTTTACCCTTTGTTGAAGATGGCACTGTTATCTTTATCGGCGCGACAACCGAAAACCCCTCGTTTGAATTGAATAATGCATTACTTTCACGTGCAAGGGTTTATGTATTAAAAAAGTTGGACTCGCACGAAACCGCTTTGGTTATAAGCAACGCTTTAGCGCATCGAAATGGCTTCCCCGATATTGACGTGAAAATAGACGAATCGCTAGTCGATATTTTGGCAAAGGTTGCAGATGGTGACGCTCGCAAGGCCTTAAACTTTCTTGAACTAGCAGTTGATCTGGCGGATAGAGATGCTAAGCGGTGCGTCGTTAGTAAAGAGAATATTGAAGAGGTTATCCAAAGTTCGCTTAAGCGCTTCGATAAAGGCGGAGACATCTTCTACGAACAAATATCTGCTCTGCATAAATCTGTTAGAGGTTCTGATCCCGACGCCGCGCTATATTGGTTTGTCCGTATGATTGATGCCGGTTGTGACCCTCTATATATAGCCAGGCGCGTAGTTAGGATGGCGAGTGAGGATATTGGTAATGCAGACCCCCGAGCGTTAACACTTGCTTTAAATGCCTGGGATGTT